>NZ_JBHWZP010000248.1:0-14066 GCF_042728395.1 Streptomyces sp. NPDC060205 | reverse complement strand
CGTGCATACGGCTCTCGGTTGGAGGGTCTGACTTTTTTGCGGGAGCCGTACGCGGCGGACTCGACGTACCGGCACGGCCCGCTCCCACCCCCCACCGCCCACCGCCCACCACCCGGCCCCAAGCCCCGCAGAACCCCTCACACATCAACCCCCACCACCCGAACCCCCACCTCCGCAGCAAACACCCCCGCAAGATCCAACAACTGCGCAGGACTGATCACAGCCCCCGCCAGCCGATCAACCCCCCGCGCGAACCCCACCTCAGCCGCCCGCCGCAGATCCACGTCCGTCAGCGACACCCCGCTGAAGTCCGCCCCCTTCAGCACACAGTCCACGAACTCCACCCGCTCCAGCCGAGCACCCCCGAAGTCCGGCTCGACCAGCACGCACCCCTCGAACACCACATCCCGGATCCGCGCCTCCCGCAGATTCAGGTAGTCGATCTTCCCCCCTCGGAAGACCACCCGCTCCAGCACGGCGCCATGCATCTGCACCCCGCCCAGCCGCGCATCGACCACCTCCACATCCCGGAAGGTCGCCGACCCGAAGTCCGTCCCCACCCCCCGCAACCCGGTGAGCACGGAATCCAGCACCCGCGCATGATGCAGCCGCGTCTCATCGACCGCGCACCCGGTCACCGCGCAGTCCATGAACCGCGCACCCCCACCGTCCTGCCCCACGAAATCCAGCTCGCTGAACAGAAGCCCGTCATAGTCCCCGTCGGGCTCCAGCTCCCCACCCCCGTACGCCTCAAGCGACGGCAACCGCACCTCGGGCCGCCGCGCACCCTTGACCCCCGCGCCCGCCCTCGCCCCAGCCCTCGCCGCTCTGCTCACCATCCCCCCATCCTGCACCCCACCACTGACAACCCCCCTGACCAGCCAAGAAGCCCCGCATGTCACATTCCGAGCCCTCCTACGAGTCGTAAGGACAACGCAAAACACCCCATCGCAAAGGCAAAAAAAGCCATGCACCCCACACCGCACCTCACGATCATCGGCGGCGGCTTCGCCGGCCTCACCGCCGCCATCACCGCCGCGGAAGCAGGCACCAAGGTCACCGTCTACGAGGCCCACCACACCCTCGGCGGCCGGGCCCGCACCGCCGAGGGCCCGTACAAAACCAACGAGGGCCCCCACGCCCTCTACAAGCGCGGCCCCCACTGGACCTGGCTCAAGCAGCGCGGCCTCCTCGGCGAACTCGCCCCGCTGCCACCCCTGGAAGCGACCCGCCTGCGCCTCCGCCACAAGGGCACCCTGCGCCGCACCCCACCCCTCGCCATGCTCAGACTCCTGCGCCGCACACCCCAACAGGCACCCGTCGACCAGGACTTCACCACCTGGGCCACGAGCGTCGCGGGCGAGGAGGGCGCGACGGCCGCGGCCCACTACTCCGCGGTCGCCCTCTTCCACCACGCCCCCGGCACCCTCTCCGCCGCCTTCGTCCAGGAACGCCTGCGCCGCGCCACGGCGTTGCCCCCGGAAGCGCACTACCCCCGCGGCGGCTGGGCGAGCGTGATCGACAAGATGGCGGCCCGCGCCTGGAACCTCGGCGTACGAGTGGAGACCCTCGCCCGCGTCGACACCCTCGACGCCCTGCCCGCCGGCCACGGCCCGGTCATCGTGGCCACCTCCCTCGACGCGGCCCGCGCCCTCCTCCGGGACAGCTCCCTGACCTGGCCGAGCGGCCGTACGGCCCTGCTGGACCTCGCGGTCCGCACCCACCGCGGCGACGCGTTCGCCGTCTCCGACCTGGACGCCCCCGGCTGGATCGAGCGCTTCACGGCCCAGGATCGCACCCTCGCCCCACCCGGTGAACAGCTCCTCCAGGGCCAGTTCCCGATCGCCCCGCACGCGTCACGCGCGGACGGCATCGCCCGCGCCGAACAGCTTCTCGACCTCGCCCTGCCGGCCTGGCGCGAGCGGACCACGTACCGCCGCGAGGCCGTCGCGAACGGCCGCACGGGCGCCGTCGACCTCCCCGGCACGAGCTGGCGCGACCGCCCGCGCGTGGACCGCGGCGACGGCGTCTACCTCGCGGGCGACCAGGTGGCCGCTCCGGGCGTGCTCTCCGAGGTGTCGTTCAACAGCGCGCTGGAGGCGGTGTCCCTGGCCTTCGGGATCCGCACCAGGACAGGCCTTGACCTCAAGCATGCTTGAGGCCGAAAGCTGGGGTGCAGCCACCACACAACGCACCCCAGGGGAACCCCATGCCCACCACGAAGCCCGCCCCGGAACGCATGCACGCCATCCGCCTCCACAGCTTCGGCCCGCCCGAGAACCTCACGTACGAGCGCACGGACGCCCCCCACCCCGCCCCCGGCCAGGTCCGTATCGAGGTCGCCGCCGCGGGCGTACACCTCCTGGACACCGCGCTCCGGGCCGGCGTGCGGGGCCCGTACCCGGAGCTGCCCGCCCTCCCCACGATCCCCGGCCGCGAGGTCGCCGGCACGGTCGAGTCCCTCGGCGAGGGCGTCGCCGCCCTGTGGCTCGGCAAGCGCGTGGTGGCCCACCTGGGCCTCAACCCGGGCGGCTACGCGGAACTGGCCGTCACCGACGTCGACCGCCTCCACGAGATCCCCCGGAACCTCGACTTCGCCCAGGCGGTCGCGATGATCGGCACGGGCCGTACGACGATGGGGATCCTCCAGTTCACCGACCTGACCGCGGACGACGTGGTCCTCGTACCGGCCGCGGCGGGCGGCATCGGCACCCTCCTCGTGCAGTACGCGCGGCACGCGGGCGCCACCGTGATCGGCCTGGCGGGCGGCCCGGACAAGGTGGCGCGCGTCGAGAAGAACGGCGCCGACCTGGCCGTCGACTACAAGGACCCCACCTGGCCGGACGAGGTGAGGCGTTTCCTCGGCGACCGCCCGGCCACGATCGTCTTCGACGGAGTGGGAGGCGACACAGCGCACGAGGCAGTCGCACTCCTCGCCCACCCCACCGGCAGGCACATCGTCTTCGGCTGGTCGGGCGCGGGCCTGCACGACGGCACCCCGTACCTCGTCGAGGGCGTGTCCCGGTCGGTCCTGGGCCCCGCCATGCTGCAGAGGACAGGCGGCCCCAACCCCCTGCGCACCCTGGAACTGCGCGCCCTCACCGAGGCCGCCGAGGGCCGCCTGGTCCCGGACGTCCACCGCTTCCCGCTCGCGGAGGCGGCCACCGCACACCGCGCGCTGGAGACCAGGGCCACCCACGGCAAGGTGGTCCTGGAGCCCTGACCGAGAGGCCCGCCCACCAAGGCTCGACACCACGCAGCGCCACTCAACGCCACTCTCCGCCGCTCAACGCCCCAGCAGAACCCGCGCGATGGCGACCTGGTCCTCGTCCAGCCCCTCGCCCTCCTCGACCTGCCACAGCGAGTTCTGCAGCACCCGCCCCAGCGTCCAGGCCCGCGCCCGCTCCCGGTCCACCCCCAGCACCTCCGTCATCAGGTCGAAGCGGCGCTCCAACGCCCCCTCCTCGCACCGGTTCCAGAGCGCGGGCAGCAGCTCGAAGCAGGGGTCGCCGGCGAGCGGCTTCGGGTCGATGACGAGCCAGGGTTCACGGTCGGCGGCGAGGACGTTCTCGAAGTGCAGATCCCAGTGCAGCAGCCGGTCGCCCGGCTCGCCCGCGACCTCGCGCACGGCCGCCGCGCAGTCCGCGAGGAGCCGCCGGTCGTCCTCCGCGGCGAGGGAGCGCGTCACCGCGGGCAGCCGCTCGAACATGTCCGCGGTGACGGAGTCCAGCCGCCGCAGCCCCGCCGGCGCCGGCACCGCCGTGATCCGCGCCAGCAGTTCGGCCAGGATCGACGTCGCCTTCATCACATCCGGCACGTCGGCCAGCGGCCGGTCCTCGTCGAGCCGTTCCAACAACAGCGTGCCGCTCTCCACGTCCTCGTCCAGCAGCCGTACGACCCCGTCGCCGCCCCAGGTCCGCAGCGCCAGCCCCTCGCCGGCCGTCTCCTCGTCGAGGTCCTGCAGTTTCAGCACGGCCCGGGTCCCGTCGCCGCGCACCACGGGCAGCACCACCGAGACCTGTCCACTCATCGGCGCGCCCTCCTGACGCAGCCCCCACCGCTCCAGAAACCGCCCGCCGCGCTCCAGCAGCCGCTCATATCCCACCTTCACCACCCCCACCCTCTCCAGAACCACGAAATCCGAAGGAGACACCCACCACCCGGAGAAGCTAACGTCACCGCGCATGAGCAGCACGGAGAACGCGGACAGCGTGTCCGAGCCGGACAGCGCGTCCAGCACGGACAGCGCATCCGGCACGGACCGCACGCCCCCCGCGCCCCCCAAACCCCGGACGCCACCCCTGCCGCAACCGCCGCAGCCGCCGCACGCACCGGGCGGGCCCCGCACGACCGTGAACGGCGGCATCTCGTTCTGGTACGCCGAGGAGGGCATCCCCGCCCCCCGCGAGCCCCTTCAGGGTGACGCGAACGCCGACGTGGTGATCGTCGGCGGCGGCTACACCGGGCTGTGGACCGCGTACTACCTGAAGAAGGCCGCGCCCTTCCTGCGGATCACCGTCCTGGAGCAGAAGTTCTGCGGCTACGGCGCCTCCGGCCGCAACGGCGGCTGGCTCTACAACGGCATCGCGGGCCGCGACCGCTACGCGCGCCTGCACGGCCACGAGGCAGCCGTACGCCTCCAGGAGGCCATGAACGCCACGGTCGCCGAGGTCGTCAGGGTCGCCGGCGAGGAGGGCATCGAGGCGGACGTCCACCGGGGCGGCGTACTCGAAGTCGCGTACACACCCGCCCAGCTGGCCCGCCTGAAGGCCTTCCACGCGACGGAACTCTCGTACGGCGAGAAGGACCGCGAGCTGTACGGGGCCCGCGAGACCGCCGACCGGGTCCGGGTCGCGGACGCGGTGGGCTCCACCTGGACCCCGCACGGCGCCCGTCTGCACCCGGTCAAACTGCTCAAGGGCCTCGCGGCGGCCGTCGAGGCGCTCGGCGTCACGATCCACGAGTCGACGCCCGTCACGGAGATCAGGCCCAAGCACGCCGTCACCCCGTACGGAACCGTCCGCGCGCCCTACGTCCTGCGCTGCACGGAGGGCTTCACAGCCTCCCTGAAGGGCAACAGACGCACCTGGCTCCCGATGAACTCCTCGATGATCGCCACCGAGCCCCTGACCCCCGACCAGTGGGAATCGGTCGGCTGGGAGGGCCGCGAGACCCTCGGCGACATGGCCCACGCCTACATGTACGCCCAGCGCACCGCCGACGGCCGTATCGCACTCGGCGGCCGGGGAGTCCCGTACCGCTTCGGCTCGCGTACGGACAACGACGGCCGCACCCAGGCCTCGACCGTCGAAGCCCTCCACGAACTCCTCCTGCGCCTCTTCCCCCAGCTGTCCGGCATCGCCGTGGCCCACGCCTGGTCGGGCGTGCTCGGCGTACCGCGCGACTGGTGCGCGTCGGTCACCCTCGACCGCGCCACCGGCCTCGGCTGGGCGGGCGGTTACGTCGGCTCCGGGGTCGCCACGGCCAACCTCGCCGCCCGCACCCTGCGGGACCTGGTCCAGCGCGACTCGGGCCAGTCGGGCGAGACCGACCTCACCACACTTCCCTGGGTCGGACACAAGGTCCGCAAGTGGGAACCCGAACCTTTCCGCTGGCTCGGGGTACACGGCATGTACGCGACGTATCGAGCCGCCGACCGCCGCGAAGTCACCACCCATGCCGCACAGTCGTCCCGGATCGCGCGTATCGCCGACCGGGTCGCGGGCCGCTGAGAGACAGGGGAACCCCATGAGCACCGCAGTCATGGACACCGTCCGCTACTCGTCCGACGGTCAGCTCCTCGACATCCATCGCGCAGCCGCCCCGGACGCCCCGACGGTCCTGCTCTGGCACGGCCGCGGCCCCGCCGAACGGGACGTCCTCGGCGCCCTCGCCGCGGAGGTCGCCCGCCTCGGGGCCACCGTCATAGTCCCCGACTGGCACCCGGACGCCGAGGACGGCGGCCGTCCCCAGCTCGCCGCGTCCCTGCGCTTCACCTGGGACTTCGTACGGGACCCGGCACAGGTCGTCCTCGTCGGCTGGTCCCTGGGCGGCCGTGCCGCGATGGCCACGGCCCTGCGCCCCGACCCGCCGGAGGGCTGGCGCCCGGCCGCCGTGGTCGGCATCTCGGCCCGCTACAACCAGCCCGAGCCCCTGCTCGGCCTGCCGTCCCCCATGGACGTCTGCGCCTCGGCCCCGCCGCTGCCCATCCACCTGGTGCACGGCACCGAGGACACGGTGTGCGACTTCGCCAACGCGGGCGAGTTCCAGCGCGTCCTGGCCGCCGCCGGACGCAAGGCCCCGCTCACTGAACTCACCACGGACCACCCGGGCGCGGTCATGGCCGAGTACTCCCCGGAATGGGGCCGCTGCCGCCCCGCCCACACGGGCCCGGCCCACCGCGAAGGCCTGCGCACGGCCAGGGTCATCGCCCAGGCGGCAGGCATCCCCACGCAAAAGGCCCGAGCCACCAAGTGACCCGGACCTCTCTGCACCACATCGGGAGCCCCCTGTCGGATTCGAACCGACGACCTACGCATTACAAGCTGTCCGGCCTTATTCCGTAGCGGTCCGGGGACGTCCGGCAATGAGTTCGCCTTGCAGGTCAGGCGACGTGCCGGACGTCCGTGGACGGGTGCGTACCGTGCCGGACTGGGCAGCAATCGAGACTAAAACTGAGACTGGACCTGGCCGCACATCTCCCCCTCCGACGGAAAGACGCTCTGACCAGGCCAAACGCATGCCTGCCATGCCAGAGACATGCTCACCTTCCATGTCTCGTCCGCAACGGGCCAACGCATTCGGCAACGACTCAGCCCGGGAAGCTCGCCAGTCGCCAGTCGCCAGTTAGCCCACGACGGAGCACCGGGGAGAGCCGGCCTCTTCCTACTCGCCGAACCCTGCTGTGCCGAGCGACGGCGGTGTGAGCGCCGTGCACCGCGAGGACACGGCACGTAAGTGTGTGTCCCTTTCAGCCACGATCCTCCGGACCAGTGGGCCATCGTGCGAGACGCACAACCTGGCTGCCAGTGACGCGCCTTCAGCGAGTGGCATGCACCTGTGCAAAAAACGTTGACTTACGCCACCCGGGCACTTTACATAGGCATGGGGTAAACGTCACTTAGGGGGGCGCATGGTCGCGGAGATAGATCTCAAGGCTGCAATCAATGCCGTATCTGACGTTGTACAGAATCGTCCACGCCCGATACGTGAGTTCGATCAAATCTACATGAAGACCGGCGACATGGTCATGCAAAGTGAACTCGTATCCAGTTGGGCGAACGGTAAGCGTCTGGCGTTCATTGGCGACGGAGACTCAATCAGCGTATGCGTCGCCTACTTGCATGCCAAAAACATCGTCGAATACGGCCCTAGCTTGATCACTGTTTTTGATTTCGACGAGCGGATTGTGGGCGCCATAAATAGATTCGCGGATCGCGAACGGCTCGAAAACCTGCAAGCAGTTCTATATAACTGCATAGACGCACTACCTTCCACCAAAGAATTCGAGTGCTTCTACACCAATCCACCTTGGGGAGCCAGCAATAACGGCTCAAGCGTGAACCTGTTTGTTCAGCGCGGTATCGAGGCAGTTCGATATCAAGGTGATGGAATGATCGTGATAGCCGACGACGAGGAACTGGAGTGGCCCGCCGAAGTTCTCTATCAGGTCCAAGCATTCTCGTCCGAGCGCGGATTCTATGTAAGCCGCATGATGCCACGCCTACACGCATATCACCTCGATGACGCACCTGATTTGAAGTCCTGCAACTTGGTGATTAAGTCCCGTCCCAGAAACCCGGCTGGCCCCGTAAGCACTTCAATCCACGACAGCGAACGGCTCGATAACTTCTACGGCCGAGATGCGCAACTAAGGGTTAAGTACGTTCGCGAGAAGAAAAGGGTCGACTACGGCCGCGCCAATGAGAGCGAATACGGCTTCGAACTCGTCGAAGGCAAGGGGGAAGAATGACACTATTCGAGCAGGGAAGCTCGATCCTCTACATGAAGGTTGGCACTCACGCCAAGGAGAGCCTTACCGACATCATCGAGCGTAAGCGGCGTGAGATACAAGAAGAGGGCTTCGCCATGTGGGGCTACGGGGGAAACACTTGCCACCCCATGACTATGGTACAACCGTTCGCCAAAGCTGCAGCGAACCCCATCGTGCTCTGTATGGAGCCAATGCTTTCCAAGCATTTTGCAGAACCAGTACGGGCAGAGGAGTACTCGGAAGACGGCAGAACCTGGAAGCAGGTACCAGACGGGATCGACGTCCTAGGATCCAGATTCGCCCTCTGCATAGATAACCTGAAGGAAGTTGAAGACACACTAAATCTCGCCGAAACTCAGGTCGCCGTCGGGCGGAGCCGCGGGAGGAACGGCAGGGACTATGTGAGAGGCAGGGTTGATAAAGCCTGTCTAGAACTATCCAGCATTGGCGGAGCAGAGCCCAAAGAAGTCCGTGTGGGGCTGACAGCCAATATCATAGCCCCTTACGCCGTGCTGCTCCGTAACTAACCTCACAGCTGGTCGTGCCGGTACAGCAGCGTAGAGGCTTGCGCTCGCATGTATTGCACGTAGCTCAAGAGACCCTCTGCAAACGACTCTGGGCGAGGGTTCGCGCCTTGACATTGAAAGCAGATCGACAGCGCTCTATCAACGTAGGGCTCAGCGCAGATCCTCCGCCGAGTCTCCACAGCGCCTATCCTTTCGGATATCCCTGCGATCACTTGTTCCAGGCAAACGATCCTGCCTTGAAGTTCCGATAGTTCGGTGACTGCTTCCTGAACTATTTCGGCCCCCGCAATGGCTCGTTTGTCTCCAGTAAGCAAGAGCATGGGGCCGCGCTTCACAGAAATTGCACAGAGCTGACTTTCCCCGCTATCTAGCTCCACGCCGGCAGCCACTGCCGACTCTTCAATCAGTGATGCGAGCTGCAACTCATCAGCGGTTGGTTCCAGCTCAACAACGGATGTCAAGAAGTTTTCGAAGTGCTGGATGGCAGACTCTCTGTCGACAATCCTGCCCCGCCGCTCCAAATGCTTCTTGACGACGAACCTGGCTGCCCCGAGGACACCTACACCAGGAAGAGCTTGATCCTCTGTAGCACTCACGGAATCCAGGAGCGAGTAGCAACTACATTTGATCAGGACGTCATTATCCATTGCCCAATCAAGCTGCATCCTCACACCCCATCACACGACTCAGATATTCCTGAGATGAATAGGAGAGAGAGCCCCAATCGAATTGATTAGCCGCAGTTTCGTTGATTTCTCTGCCGACGTCTCGCTCGCCCGGAGGAATAATCTTCAGGGCACCGAACGACTTATCCCATTTCTTCGTAGCGTGACCAAGACACAATGCAATAACTCCCGGATCGACCCTTTCCCTATCAGAGGCGTCAACCGCCGCTTTAGCGAGTTGACTTGAGTTATAGGAAGTAACGTCAGGAAGAATCTGCGGATCCTCTCTTCCTGTCAGCAACTCCAAAGCAAAACGATCAGCTGCCAACTCTTCATCATCTGATTCGTCGATACTCATCGGGTCTGCCATCTCTAGCAGCGCACCATTCGCGCCGAGATGACCAAGAACAATATGACCGATCTCATGAGCGATAATATATGCGGCTTTCGCGGGATATTTAGTTTCCAGCCCTAGCAGCACAGCGAAACGCCCATCCACCTGTACTGTCATCGCGTGCATTCGCTTAGCCTGCAGGGGGAAAACTTGAAGTTGCAGGATAGGGATTCCGAAAGACCAGCAGAAACTGAGAAGATCGACCGGTCCGACGTAACGGCTCTGCTGGAGAATTGCTTCCCTGAGGGTCGCGGCAGTCAGATTACTCGGCAGCACTTCCCCACTGGTCGCCGTAATAGCGCTACGGCCAATCGCCATCCCAAATGAGGCTAGCGCTGCCTCTTCTTCGTCGGATTGCGAACTCAGATTCTTAAATTTGGTCTCATCACGCCACAAAAACTGTGGCGAACCGTCAAAGAGCGCGCGCGGTGAGAGCCCTAGACGGCGAGCTACCGTGAAGGTGAGTTCGGCCGTGGCAGAAACAGATTCCGCCGCTTCGTCACTCCACCATTGGGGCCAAGCGGCGTCAATCGCGGCATTAGCGATCCCGGCCTGCCGCAGCTCGCGCCGTAGCTGTTCAGGTGAAAGGGGCATCGTCCAGCAGCGCCTTTCTTAGCATGAGGTGAGCAGAAGCAGAAGCATTATGCCAGTCAAGTGGAAGCGGTGACTTGCGTCACTGTAGTTGCTAGAGTATCCGCCATGGCACCTTCTGACAACGGCAAGACCCGATCTGCCCTACCAGACGTCTTCTGCTGGACAAAATTCGGCATTGAAGCAGGCGAGGAGACTCAGTCGATCTTCGAACGCAAGGAAGTCGAGCGCCAAAGGAATGGCGGAGTCTTCCTATGGGGCATCGGCAACAGCATCCGGCCGTCTCTTGTAGCACTCCTACAGGAAACTGATGAACCAGAAGTAATTTTCTCACCGATGAAGAGTGCAGCAAATAAGAAAGACATCGCTCCCGAGCGTCTTGCTCTTTGGAGCCAAGCAGAATCTTACGACGGCCTACCCTACAAAATCCCTGATCACTCTTTGGTCACCAGCAGAGCCAATTATGGTGATTCGCGCTCCGCGCATTTTGCGCTTGTATGTGAGTCTCCCACACCAATCTCGGGAGCGAGCTGCACGGTCGACGATAGCTATTCGATCCGCCTCGGCGAACTAACGAACCTGCGCACGGGGTCAATCCTCGGGTCATCGCAAGTAACCTCCGTGGTCCGTCGCACATCGTCCGCCGATTCAAAAGTATCTACCGGCTCCTACTCCGTGGCAGTTCGAGCACGGTTGGTCTATCCATACTTTGTGCGCTTGACGGTACCCCTACCCATTCCTGATTCTTTGCGGCTTGACCGGCTGGGAATGGAGACGGTCGATCACGTAATGGACGAACTCCTAGAACACCGGAGGACCGCGACTGAAGCCATGGGTAACGGCGCCCATCAGTTGATGCTGGTATAGCTCAAGCTCACGTGATCTAGTAGGGCAGACGAATAGAGCCGCTAGCTCACTCAGCGGTGCTTGCGGGGGCGCGGCCCACGGCGAGCAGATGGGAACTGGCGGCAAGCAGCTCCGGATACGGTTCCGCCATCCGTGCCGCTGCCAACGCGGAGGCAATCAGGTCATCCGTCGGCCCCTCGCCGGGCTGCTGCTCGACAGCCTTGACGAGCGACCAGGCAGGTCCCTCGACGCCGAAGACTTCTACATCGATGAGCCCGGCTGCACGAAGCTCATCGACTAGCTCCTCTGCTCGGTGGAAGTACGCCAGGGTGAAGTGGGGGCCCTCATGTACCGCCGTTCGCAGAATCTTCGACACCGGCTCATGCATGCGGTCCGTGTGTAGGTGCGCGTACGTGACGTGCTCGAACAGGGAGGCATAGCGGTTGATCGCTGCTGCCGCTACGAGACCTCCCGGCTTGACCACACGCCTCGCTTCAGCGAGCGCCTGACGGCGGTCCACCGCGCTGGGCAGGTGGTAGAGCGGTCCGAGCAGTTGGACCACGTCATAGCTGCTGTCGACCGCGTCCAGCGCTCGCGCGTCTCCAAGTGATGCCTCGCAGATGGCCGACGCCTGCTCGACATGGCGAGGGATGGGATCCACCAGGGAGACGCTGTAACCGTCTTCGGTCAACCACTCTGCATGCACCCCGGTACCGCCGCCAACGTCCAGCACGGTCGCGGGCGCGGGCGGAAGGAAACGGCGCAAAAGCTCCTGCGTTCGGGCCAACTCAAGACGTCCATCCGCTGAGCGATGCAGGCGCTTGCTCTCATCCACGGTCTCGCCGTAGAAGCGCAGAACAGAGGGAGCCAATCCGAGATTCGACATAACGGCAGTATGCTGTGTACCGGTGGACCAGTCCAGCGAGGAGATACCGAGCAAGAGAGGCAGTCATGGCGCTACTGAAGTATGAGGAGATCGCGGAATCGCTCCGTGCCCGCATTGCCGGCGGAGAGTTCGCGCCGGGTGAGATCGTGCCCTCCGGGCGTGACCTGGCAGAACAGTGGTCGGTCTCTCGTGCGACTGCCATCAAGGCGGTGGACGTGCTGCGGAACGACGGCGTTGTCGTGGCCAAGCAGGGGACTGGCTTCGTGGTGACAGAAAAGCCTGTTGCGCGACCTGCGGGCGGGCGGCGAGCAGGGTCCGCCCGCGTGAGTGGCGGCATGCCGTTCCTGCGTGTCGGTGAGCCGGATTGGGCAGAACCGCCGGCACGTGTGGCGGCCGTGCTGGGACTGGACCCGGGCGTCTCGACGCTGCGACGCATCCGGATTCACCAACTCCCGGACGGGAGTCCGCACAGCTACGCGGAAGCATGGTTCCCGCCCGAGATCGCGGAAGCCTCCCCACGGCTCGCTCAGACCGCCCCCATCCCGGAAGGGACCACGCGCTACGTCCGCCGGCAGACCGGCCGCTTTCCCTCGGAGGGGGTGGATGTGACCACGGTCCGCTTGGCCACGGAGGAGGAAGCTCGCCACTTGGGGCTACCTGAAGCGGCGCCGGTAGCCGTGGTCTTGCACACCGCCTACGACCAAGAGGGGCGCCCGCTCGTGTGCGAGGAAGGGGTAACGCCCTCCTCTCACTATGAGCGAGTGGAGACCTATGCGATGTAGGCCAGAGTGACCCATGAGAGAGCTGGACCGGTCAGCCGGTCCAGCTTTTTTCATTTCTTTTTCGCCCTCTGAGCTGCAGTGATGCCCAAATGGCGGTAGGACGTGCGGAGTTGACGCTTGACTGGACCGGTCCACCGGTCCAGTCTTTGAGTGTGCCCGGAGGAAAGCCCGCAGGGGTGAGTACGAAGGAAGCGCTAGTGCCTTGACAACTGCACACAGGGAACTGCCGGTAACCCGTGGTCCGCCTGCCCGAAGGGGTCGGAAACAAGGTGGAGAAGACCGGTGCGCGTGGGCTCAGGCCCGGGCGCGATACATCGCAGTTGACCTCTCCCGCAGCTCTAGCGCTGCGGGCCGGTTGCCTCCGCTGTTCGTCTCGTACGAGCAGCGCTGAGGGGAGCCGGATCTTTCCGACTTCAGCGGCGGGCGGCCCCGGAGGTGCAACTCCGGGGCCGCTGTTACGGGCCGTTCCACTGACTAAGGAGACACGACCCATGAAGCACATCGTTGCTGATCAGGCGGTTGTTACCGCCGACGTTTTCGACCGTGAGCCGACGGCTGCGGAGCTGGACGCGATCGAGCGGGAGATGCCCGTCATTGAGGCGAACATTGAGCTGTTGGACGCGCAGATCATCACGCTGGACCGCATCCCCACCGACCTGGACGCGCGGCGTATCCGCCGGGCCCGCCGCAAGGTTCTCGCCGCTCGCCTCGCGGCGGCGAACCTGACCACGATGCGCATTCCGGGGGTGGGCGCATGAGCACCCCGCAGACGCTCGCCGCCGCTCACGCGGAGGTGAAGGCGGAGATCGCGCGGACCGACACCAAGACCGGCCTGTTGCTGGCGTTCGTTGGCGCGGTCCTCGCCGGTTCGTGGACGGTCGCCAAGGATGTCCCCCTGACTGTTCCCGCCTACGTTGCGGGTGGTTTCGGCATGGGGCTGCTGGTCGTGGCGGCGGGTCTGCTGCTGCGGTCGGTCCGCCCCAACCTGCGGGGACGCCACGGTTTCCCCCTGTGGGCCACCCTCACCGCCGACCAGATCACCGCCACCCTGTGCGAGGACAGGGCGGCGGACATTGCAGGGCTGTCCCGCCTCGCGGTCGCCAAGTTCACCGGCCTGCGCCGCGCGGTCGACCTCACCTGCGTCGGTGGAGCCCTGCTCATCCTCGCCACGCTGCTCGCCCTCGGGGGTGCGGCATGAATGCCACCTCTTCCCGTCAGGGTGTCGCCCTGATGCTGATCGTGGCGGGTGCGCTGGTCATGGTGACCGCCACCGCCGTCCTGCTCGTGACACACGAACCGCTGATCCGGTTCGTGGTCGCCACGGGCGGGGCCGTCCAGATCCCCGGATGGCTCCTGCACCTCCGACGGCACCGGCCGTCGGA
>NZ_JBHWZP010000247.1:0-14070 GCF_042728395.1 Streptomyces sp. NPDC060205 | reverse complement strand
GGCCCTTTGCCTGCCGCCCCGGCGCCGGCACTCTCGCCTACTCCACGAAGTAGGAGTCGTGCCTGTCGAAGAACGCGTCCCGTTCCTCTTCCGAGGCGTGCGCCAGTTGGGACACCTGCTCGAAGTACTCCTCACGGGGCGCTCCGGGAGTGAAGAGCAGGAGCATGTCGGCCGGGGCATCGGAGTCGTTGCGGAAGGCGTGCAGGCCGCCTTGCGGCACATGGAGGAAATCACCCTTGCGCGCGTCGACCCACTGCACGCCGTCGAACACCCGGACCGTTCCGTCCAGGATGTAGAAGGATTCCGAGATTCGCTTGTGGAAGTGGGTCTTGGGACCGCCTGCCCTCGGCTTCATCTCCACTCGGTACAGCCCGAACTCTCCCCGGGTGGTCTCGGTGGTGGCCAGATAGTGGGTGGCGCTCTGCCTCGCGCCGCTGACGCCGAGGGCCGGAGGGGTGGCCGCAGGCCGGAAGACGGCGCTGACCTCGCCGTCCTCGCCCCAGTACTTCTGCTCGGGATAGGGATACGACATAACGGTGTTCCTTTCATGGAGGTCCGCCCCCAGGGCGGCCAGCCCTCACGGTTCCGGGTCGACCCTGCCGCGGGCGGACTGCGGGCGGCAGGGCGTCCTGCGGGGAATGACCGGCCCGCGCCCGACTGTGTGACAGCCGTGGCACGGACCGGCGGTGAGGGTCACCCTCCGAGCATCGCCCGCGGGCGCACGGAAGGCCGACGGACTCCTCCGGGTGCCCGCATGTGGGGGGTCAGCCGAACATGCCGACCTGGTAGTCGCCCGCCGGCTGACGGTTGATGACGTTGATGCGGTTGTAGGCGTTGATGAGTGCGATCAGCGAGATCAGTGCGGCCAGTTGGTCCTCGTCGTAGAACTTGGTGGCGCGGGCCCATGCCTCGTCCGTCACGCCGGCCGGGCTGTCCGCGAGACGCGTGCCCTGTTCGGTGATCTCCAGTGCGGCGCGCTCGGCATCGGTGAAGACCGTGGCCTCACGCCATGCGGCCACGAGGTTCAGGCGCGACTGAGTCTCCCCGGCCGCGATGGCCTCCTTGGTGTGCATGTCGGTGCAGAAGCCACAGCCGTTGATCTGGCTGGCGCGGATCTTCACCAGTTCCTGGGTGGCGACGGGCAGGGCCGGAGCCACGATCTTGCCGGCCGAGTTCAGATGCCTCATGACCTTGCCGGCGAGGCCGTTGCCGAAGTAGTCGATGCGTGCGTCCATGGTGGGAGTCTCCTCACACGGTGAAATGGTTACGGCCCACTGACCGGACACCCTGGCGTTCTGTGACACGGGAATACCACTGTTCACACCGGATACCATCGAACGTGTGGGCGTGGGTCCCTCGATATCCGAAGCCGTGACCCCGCCCGTGACGGAGCTCGCCCGTAGTGGAGCCGGCAGACAGTCAGCGAACGAACCACACAGTTAGCGAACGAATCAAGGTGACCACCATGGCAGTCGAAAGCGTTCTGCACCCCAGCCTCATCGTGCCGGTCGGACACGTGGAACCCGTACCGCGCCGCATCCGGGGCCTGATCGGCGGCCGTGTCGTCTTCGATACGCGCCGTGCCCTGTACGTCTGGGAATGGCAGGCGTACCCGCAGTACAGCATTCCCGTCGAGGACTTGGCCGACGGTGTGCTGCAGGACGACAAGCACACGGAGCAGCTCGGCGCCGGACCCGCGCGCCGCCACACGGTGCGGGTCGGCGCAGAGGTCCGCGCGGGCGCGGCATGGGTGTGGGGAGAGGGCGCTCCGGGACCGCTGCACGACACCGTGCGGTTCGAGTGGGACGCGCTGGACGCCTGGTTCGAGGAGGACGAGCCGGTCTTCGTCCATCCCAGGAGCCCGTACTCCCGCGTGGACGCCCTGCGTTCCTCCAGCAGCGTACGTGTGGAGGTGGAGGGGGTGGTGCTGGCGGAGGCGCCCGACTGCGTGAAGCTGTTCGAGACCGGGCTGCCCACCCGTTACTACCTCGACCGGACCCGTGTCGACTGGGGCCGGCTGCGGCAGTCGGACACCGTGACCAGGTGTCCCTACAAGGGGACGACGAGCGCCTACTGGTCGTTCGACGGTGCCTCCCGGACGCGTGCCGACATCGCCTGGACGTACGACTTCCCCACGATTCACGCCAACCGCATCGCGGGGATGACCGCGTTCTACAACGAGCACGTGGATCTCTACATCGACGGCACGTTGCTGCCCGGTTCCTCCGACAGCAACGGCTCCACCCCCGAGTAGCCCGAGTAGCCCGGGGAGCGGCCTCGCGGCCACGACCGGACGGCGTGTACCGCCTTTCGTCATGCTGTGTCACACGAAAGCTCTCGGCCCGGTCTCATGAGGTGAAACCCGGACTCGTCTCTGCCGAAGGAGCACGCCGTGAGCGACGTCATTCTCGAACCCGCCGCCCAGGATTTCGCCGACGCCACCGCCAAGCCGCCGCTGCTGCACGAACTCGGAGTCGAGGGGGCGCGAAAGCTCCTCGACGACGTGCAGGCGCAGCCCGTTGAGAAGCCGGAGGTGGACGAGAAGTGGATCACCCTGCCCGTCGATGTCGGTGACGTGCGGGTGCGCATCGTGAGGCCGGCCGGTGCCACCGGTGTCCTGCCGGTGATCCTGTACATCCACGGCGGCGGCTGGATCCTCGGCAACGCCGGTACGCACGACCGCCTGGTCCGCGAACTGTCCGTCGGTGCGAGGGCCGCCGTGGCCTTCGTGGAGTACGACCGGTCTCCCGAGGCCAAGTACCCCGTCGCCATCGAGCAGGCCTATGCCACCGCCCGCTGGATCACCACCAGGGGTGCCGAGGAAGGCCTGGACGGTTCGCGTCTCGTGGTCGCCGGCGACTCGGTCGGCGGCAACATGACCGCCGCCCTGACGCACATGGCCAAGCAGCGTGGCGACGTGGTCTTCCTGCACCAGTCGCTGTACTACCCCGTGACGGACGCCGCCCAGGACACCGAGAGCTACCGGACCTTCGCGCACGGTCCCCACCTGACGGCGAAGGCCATGGAGTGGTTCTGGGACGCGTACACCACCGATCCCGACGAACGCGCACAGATCACCGCGTCCCCGCTGCGGGCCACCCTCGACGACCTCCGAGGCCTGCCGGCGGCGCTCGTCGTCGTCGACGAGAACGACGTGCTGCGCGACGAGGGCGAGGCTTACGCCCGCAAGCTGATCCAGGCGGGTGTCGCCACCATCAGCACCCGCTACAACGCGACCCTGCACGACTTCATGATGCTGAACCCCGTCCGCGGAACGCAGGCTTCGACCGCGGCCGTTGAGCAGGCCGTCCACGTCCTGCGTAAGGCACTGGGCACCGACTGACCGCCCGACCGACCTCCCGAACGTCAGACACGCGACTGAAAGGCCGATTCCATGAGTGCACAGAATCCGACCGTCGTCCTCGTCCACGGCGCGTTCGCGGACTCCTCCAGCTGGAACGGGGTCGTGGAACAACTCCAGGCACACGCATACCCGGTGGTGGCCGCGAGCAATCCGCTGCGGACACTCAGCGGCGACGCCGACTACGTCAGGCAGTTCGTGGCCTCCATCGAGGGTCCGGTGGTGCTGGTCGGACACTCCTACGGCGGATCCGTCATCAGCAACGCGGCCAAGGGACTCGGCAACGTCAAGGCACTCGTGTTCGTCGCGGCCTTCCTGCCGGACGAGGGGGAGAGCGCCGTCGCGCTGTCGGGCAAGTTCCCCGGCAGCACCCTCGGCGAGACCCTTCGGCCCGTGCCCGTCACACTCCCCGACGGCGGCCAGGTCACCGACCTGTACATCGAGAAGGGCAAGTTCCACCAGCAGTTCGCCGCCGATGTCGCCGCGGAGACCGCAAGGGTCATGGCGGCCACCCAGCGCCCCGTGACCGATGCCGCGCTGGGTGAGGGAGCCTTTGCGCCGGCGTGGCGGGAGATCCCCTCATGGGTGCTGGTGGCCACGGAGGACAGGAACATCCCGCCGCAGGCACAGACCTTCATGGCCGAGCGGGCGAACGCCACGGCGGTGAGCGTCACCGCCTCGCACGCCGTCGCCGTCTCGCGCCCCGGTGAGGTCGCTCGTCTGGTCAACGCGGCGGCGCAGGCCACCCTCTGAGACGCCGCGTCAGGGCAGGACCGTGTGAGGGCCGGCCGATCACGTGGGGGATCGGCCGACCCTACGTTCCACATCGAAAAACATCGGAGTACATCGGAGTACATCGGAGCACATGATGGACACGGACAAGCAGGCGGCGGCCCGCGGCCTGATCGAGATCGAGGCCCATCTCTACCGGGAGGCCCACCTCAGCGCGGCCCGACGGCGTCTGGCCGAATTCACCGCGCGGGCCGACGACTTCAGCCCCGGCCAGAAGCGCGACCTCGAACAGTGGTACCTCGACGAGCAGCGGTATGTGGCGCGCATGGTCACCGATCACATCGCCGACAGTGTCAGCGCCGTGGAGAAGGCGCACCGCATCCGCTTCGGACACTGGCTGCGCGGCACACTGGTGGCCATGACACTGATCACCGTCGTGCTGTTCCTGTGCGCCGCGCTGGTGGTGGGCATGGCGACCTGACCAGCGGCCATGGCCGGGACGCCGGTATCGTGGCAGCCGGGAGGCTGTCATGGCGCGGGACGGAGCTGGGACCGAACTCATCGGGCGGCGGTACGAGCGCCAGGTGCTGGACGGCCTTCTGGCCGGCGTCAGAACCGGGCGCAGCGAGGTCCTCGTGCTGCGCGGCGAGGCGGGGATCGGCAAGAGCGAACTGCTGAGACATCTGCTGGGTCGTGCCGACGGATGCCGAGTGGTCCGGGCCGCCGGGGTGCAGTCGGAGATGGAACTCTCCTACGCCGGCCTGCATCAGCTGTGCGCGCCGCTGCTCGAACGCATGGACGACCTGCCGGAGCCGCAGCGCAACGCACTGCGTACGGCGTTCGGACTCCAGCGGGGTGACGTCCCCGACCGGTTCCTGGTGGGTCTGTCCGCGCTGAGTCTGCTCGCCGGTCATGTGGGTGATCAACCCTTGGTGTGCGTCGTCGACGACGCACAGTGGCTCGACAGTGTCTCGGCCCAGACACTGCAGTTCGTGGCCCGCAGACTGGTGGCGGATTCGATCCTGCTGATCCTTGCCGTGCGGGAGCCCACTCCCCGTGAAGTCCTCCCGGGGCTGCCCGAGCTGGTGTTGAAGGGCCTGACGGAGAGCGAGTCGCGCCGGCTGCTCGCCTCGGTGGTCACAGGTCCGATCGACCAGGCGGTACGGGACCGCATCGTCGCCGAGACGCGGGGCAACCCACTGGCTCTGCTGGAACTCCCGCGCGGGCTGGCCGATGTCGAACTGGCCGGAGGGTTCGCCGAGCCCGACGTCAGGCCGCTGTCCAGGCAGATCGAGAGCGGTTTCGTACGTCGTATCGCCGCGCTTCCCGAGGAGACGCGGCAGTTGCTCGTCCTCGCCGCCGCGGAGCCGGCCGGCGATGTGGGCCTGATCCGACGAGCGGGCGAACGGCTGAGGATCGCGGTGGACGACGCCGTCATGGACGCGGAGGCTTCCGGACTGATCGTGTTCGGCACCTGGGCGCGTTTTCGGCACCCGCTGGTTCGTTCCGCGGCGTATCGCGCGGTCGGTGACGCCGACCGGCGGCGCGTGCACGAGGCCCTCGCGGACGTGATCGACGCGGAGGTGGATCCTGACCGCCGAGCGTGGCACCTGGCCGGTGCCGTGGTGGGCCCAGACGAGGGGGTGGCGGCCGAACTGGAACGTTCGGCCGAGCGGGCCCGGGCGCGTGGTGGCGTCGCGGCCGCTGCGGCTTTCCTTGAACGCTCCACGGAGCTGACACCCGACCCCACCCGCCGCGGCGGCAGAGCCCTGGCCGCGGCGCGGGCCACGTTCCAGGCAGGAGCCTTCGAGCCGGCACGTGAACTCGTGGAAGCGGCCCAGCTGAGCTGTCTCGATGAAGTCAGCGCCGCGCAGGCCCTTCTGCTGCGCGGGCAGATCATGTCCGCGGCGAAGAGTGCCGGCGCCGGTCTGCCGCTGCTGCTGGAGGCGGCCAAGTGCCTGCAGCCGTTCGACGCCGGGCTCGCCCGCGAGACCTACCGCGACGCGATCTACGCGGCGCTCACCGCGGGCCGACTGGCCAGGGGAGGGGTCCGCGACGTCGCGGAAGCCGTACTGAGTGCCCCGGGCCACTCGGACGCCCCGACGCGGGAGGACGCTCTGCTGCGCGGCCTGTCACGGGTGATCACCGAGGGCTACGCGCACGGGGCGCCTGCGCTGCGCCGGGCCGTGACCGCCTTCCGTGCCGAGGAGCTCTCCAGGGAAGACGGTCTGGGCTGGCTGCCACTGGTGTGCCGCATGGCGCACAACACCTGGGACTTCGAAACCTGGACCGTGCTGTCCGAGCGTCTGGTCGACCTGGCGCGGGAGGCGGGCGCGCTCGCCGTGCTGCCCTCGGCCCTGCTGCTGCGGCTGTCCAACCGGGTGTTCGCCGGTGACCTCCAGGGCGCCGATTCCCTGGTCGCGGAGGCGCAGGCGATCGGCGAGGCGACGGGCAGCAGTTTCTTCGCCCACTACGGTGCGCTGGTCGTGGAGCCGTTCAAGGGACGGGAGGACGCGACCCGGGCGGCCATCGACGCCGTCACCCAGGACCGGCTCCTGCGGGGCGAGGGGAAGGTACTGACGGCCACGCAGTGGGCCGCGGCGGTTCTCCACAACGGCCAGGGCCGGTACGAGGAGGCGTACAGCGCGGCCCTGCGCGGCTGTGAGAACCCCCAGGAGCTGGGGCTCTCCCTGCAGTCGAGGGTGGAACTCGTCGAGGCGGCCGTCGGGCTCGGCCGTCGGGCCGACGCGGTCGACGAGGCCCGTACGGTCGAGGAGATGGCCCGGGCGAGCGGAACCCCGTGGGCGCTCGGCGTCGCCGCCGGTGTGCGTGCGCTGATGAGCGACGACCAACTCGCCGACGACTCGCACCGAAAGGCCATCGAACTGCTCGGCACCACACAGGCCCGCATGGACGGAGCCCGCGCCCGGCTCCGCTACGGCGAGTGGCTGCGCGGCCAGGACCGGCCGGCGGACGCCCGTGCCCAGCTGGGTCAGGCGCACGAAGTGTTCACCGCCGTCGGCGCCGAGGCCTTCGCGGAGCGCGCACGCCGTGAACTCGCAGCCGCGGGTGCGAAGGTCGGCAGGCGGGGCGTGGCGGCGCCCGCGGTGCTGACCGCTCAGGAGTCGGAGATCGCGCGGCTTGCCCACAGCGGGCTCACCAACCCCGCGATCGGCGCTCGGCTGTTGCTCAGCCCGCACACCGTCGAGTGGCATCTGCGCAAGGTGTTCGTGAAGATGGGCATATCCTCCCGCAAGGAGATCAGTCTCGAACTGCTGGACGGCGGAGTCGCGTCGTAGTCGCCACCCCATGCGGCGGACAGGCCCCTCGGCATGTCACGGCTGCGAAGAGACATCCCCCGGCACCTCGGGTTCGGCCAGCAGCGCGGGTACGGTGACGATCGCGAGGTCCTTGGTCAGCAGACGGTGCACGGGGCAGCGACCGGCCGCCGCCAGGAGCTGTTCCCGCTGTGCGGCGTCGAGTTCGCCGGTCAGGCCGATGTTCTTGACGATGCGTCCGTCGGCGTCGAAGCGGACGGCCACGTCGATACGGTGCAGTGGCCAGCCGTGCCGGTCGGCGAATGCCCGTACCGCCATGGACGTGCAGGAGCCGAGCGCGGCCAGCAGCAGTTCTCCGGGTGTGGGACCCGTGTCGGTGCCGGTGGGTTCGGGTTCGTCCGCCGTCAGGTGGTGGGTGCCGATCGTGACGGAGCGGATGAACTTCATGCCTTCGGTGACGGACACGATGCGCGAGGCCATGACGTTTCCTCCTTGTCAGGGGGGGGCGCGGGACCCCTCACCCTGCAAGACCGATCGACCGGCGCGGTTGTGACGGACGGACGCGAAGTCACACTGTTTCCCGGTCCACACCGTGTGACGTTTGCCGGGAAGCCGATGCCGGCCCGCGACGGGGTGACGGGCCGGCGGTGGGCGGTCGGACTCAGCGTGACTGGTCGGTGGGGCGTACGAGGATCTCGTTGACGGCGACATGCGAAGGCCGGGTGACCGCGTAGAGCACCGCCTCCGCGATGTCCTCGGGGTTCAGGGTGCGCATGGACGAGGCCATGTCCTTGGCCATGACCTGGAGGGCCGGGTCGGTGATGTGGCTGGTGAGCTCGGTCGAGACGAATCCGGGCTCGACGACCACGACCCGTACGCCCTGCTCGGTGACCTCCTGGCGAAGCGCTTCGGAGAACGCGTTGATGCCGAACTTGGTGGCCGCGTAGACGCCGCTCGCGGCGGACGCGGTGCGCCCCGAGGTGGAGGAGATCTGGACAACGGTCCCCTTGGACCGGAGCAGATGCGGCAGGGCCGCGTGGACCGTGTACATCGAGCCCAGGAGATTGGTGTCGATCATGCGGGTCCATTCGGTGGTGTCCGCGTCGAGGATGAAGCCGCTGAGCATGAGGCCCGCGTTGTTCACCACGATGTCGAGCGCACCGAACCGTTCGACCGTGGCCGCGACGGCGTTCCGCACCGACTCGCGGTCGGCGACGTCCATGTCCAGGACCAGCATGTCGCCGGGGGCCTCCGTGGCCAGTTCCCGCAGCCGGTCCGTCCTGCGGGCGGCGACGGCGACCTTGGCTCCCGCCTTGGACAGCGCGAGTGCCGTCGCCCGGCCTATCCCCGAGGAAGCGCCGGTGATCAGGGCGACCTGGTGGTCGAGGGTGTTCATGAGTCCTCCAAGAGGCGGTGGCCCGGCTCGGCGAACGCGAGCCGGGGGGCAGGTGCAGAGGAAGCCGATCCATGAAAATGACCGGCTGGTCATTTTTGAGCGTAGCACTGAATATGACCCACCGGTCACCTTCGGTGTTAGGCTCTCGGTCACGGGAGGTGACATGACCGACAGAGCGACCGCGCCCGGCGCCAGGGCCGACATGGTCCGCAACCGGCGCCTGCTGCTGACCGCCGCGGCCGAGGCCTTCGCCGAAGGCGGCGTCGACGTCTCCATGGGAGAGATCGCCCAGCGGGCGGGGGTGGCCAAGGGAACCGTGTTCCGGCACTTCCCGTCGAAGGACGACCTGCTCGCGGCGATCACGTTGCAACTGGTCGATCAGCTCACCGTCACCGCGGAGGCCCTCCGTACGGCTGACGACCCTGTGAAGGCTCTGCGGGCCTTCATGACCAGTGGTGTCGAGGTACTGGCCGCCGATCGCGCCTTCTGCGAGGTGATCGGGCGACCTTCGATGCAGCACGCGGAGGTCCGGGGCGGCATCGATCGCCTCTGCGCTGTGGTGGAGGTTCTCACGGGCCGGGCCAAGGCGCAGGGAGCGATCCGCGCCGACGTCACCGGCACCGACATCGTGTTGCTGCTGGGCGGTATCCACCAGACGGCGTTTCCGCTGCTGGAGCAGGATCCGCAGGCCTGGCGCCGCTATCTGGCTCTCGCCTTCGACGGGCTGTGCAGCACCGGAGCCGGTGTGCTGCCCCGTCCGCCCTCGGCGCCGCTGCGGAGCGACCGCTCCTCCGCGCCGCGCACCTGACCTCCGCCCCGGGGCTCGACGTCCTGACGGACGGACCTGGCAGGTGTGTGGGCTGTCGTCAGCGGACCTCCGCGAGGAGGACGCGCTCCAGGTGGGTCAGGTCGCCGGTGCGTGCGGCCCCGAGGAACGCCTGGACGAGACGACGGTGCGTCACGGCGTCGATCTCCTGGCGGTGGCGCCGGGTGCCGAGTCGCTGCTGGGCGCGTGCGACCTGCTGCCGTGAGTTGACGACGCTGATCCGGAGAAGTGCGGCGATCCGGTCGTAGGAACAGCCGAACCCTTCGCGCAGCATGTAGGCGGCGCGCTGCTTGGGTGTGAGCGTCCCCAGCAACAGGGCGACGGCTCGCTCGACGGCGTCCTGCCGCTCGGCGACCGCCTCCGGTGTCGCGTCGACGTCCGTCGAGTCGGGAAGCCACGTACTGGCGCTGAACTCACGGCGCCGGCGAGCCGACTGCACCACGTTCATCGCCAGCCGAGCGGTGATCGTCCGCAGCAGAGCGGACGGGTTGTGCACGGCCGCCCGGTCGGTGCGCTGCAGTCGCAGCCATACTTCCTGGACGACGTCCTCGGCCTCGGCCAGGCTGCCGACGATGCGATGGGCGATGTGCAGCAGGGAAGGGCGGACCTGCGTGAACATGGACGCGGCGGCGTCCAGACTCTCGATGTCCGGCAGCGTCGGCGTGTCATGCGCGGTGGGTGGGCGTCTTGCTTCGATCAGGTCGGTGTCCACGATCTGCTCCTCCGAAAAAGCGGGCCGGTCGGCCGGAGTGCTTGTGGAACCAACCTCCCGCCCGGGCCGGGGCGGTCGCGCCTATGACAGCCCGTGGGGAGTGCGTGGTGAACCCGTGGCCACGCACCGCGTGGTGGACGGAAAGACCCCGGGGGTCGGCCCCGTAGGACCCTGGGGTGGCCGGTGCGCCGCCCTGTTCACAGGCTCGGGACCGACCACGCGCCGGGGCACCCCGGGGCGGCCCCACGGACGCTGCCCGCTACGGGGGCACGCGCCCGGGAGACCGCCTCCGGGCTTCCCTCGACTCGCCCACGGGGGAGCGGCATCCGCGCCACGTGCGGCTGACCCGTGCGGTGCAGTGTGTTCCGGACGGGTCGCGCGCGGTGGTTCCCGCTCGGCCGGCGCCGTCGAGGCGGCTCACAGGGGCGCCCTGGTGGACCCTGGCCCGCTGCGTGGTCGCCCCTGGCGGGGCCCCTGCGGACCGGATGGGGGAGCAGCGGTGCTGCGTAGGGTCAGAGTGCCGTGTGCAGCTGACGGCGTGAGGTGATGCCGAGCTTCGCGTACACCTTCCGCAGGTGCCACTCCACGGTGTGCGGGCTGAGGAACAGCTGCGCACCGATCTCGGAGTTCGTCAGTCCGTCCCGGGCGAGTTGCGCGATCTGCTTCTCCTGCGCGGTGAGCGAGGTCGGGGCGGCACCCGCGCGAGAGGCCACGGTCTCACCGGTCGCCCGCAGTTCACGGACGGCGTGCTCGGTGAACGCCTCAGCACCGAAAACGCCGAACATCGCGTGTGCGGTGCGCAGATGATGCCGGGCGTCAGCGCGCCGGTTCTCACGGCGCAGCCATTCCCCGTACACCAGGTGCGCCCGCGCCAGCTCCGAGTGGACCAGCGTGCGTTCCAGCCGCTCGACGGCCTCGCGGTACAGCGCCTCGGCTTCGGCACCCCGGGCGAGCAGGGCGCGTGAGCGTGCCTGCACGCCGAGCGCCCAGTCCGTGCCGGCGGCATCCGTGATCCGCGTCAGTTCGGCCAGTGCCCGCTCGGCCTCCTCATGGCGACCGAGTCGTGCGGCGGCCTCGACGAGCTCGACGAGCGCCCAGTTCGCCGCGACGAGGTTCCGTGGATCGCGGCTCGCCTCCCGGGCGGCGTCCAATGCCTCCGCGTACATTCCCAGGCTGTTGTGGAGGACGGCCAGCGCTCGCTGCGCGATGGCCACGCCGAGTCCCGTCTCACCGCGGTCCGCGGCGCCGTCCATGGTGGCGCGGATCAGCTCGGCGGCCTCTCGGTCACGGCCCTGCCAGGCGGCGAGGGTGAGTGTGCCGTACGCCGTGAAGCTGCTGTCGGCCGCCGCCCGGATCGCGGCGATCTCCGCGGTGAGCAGGGCGGCGGCCTCCAGCTCGCCCGCGCACACGTGGACGACGACCCGCGAGTTGAGCGCGAGCGGCAACTCGGCGAGCGCGCCGACGGCGCGGGTGGTCCGCACGTGCCGTGCCGACAGTTCGCTCCACGCCCGGTCGTCCCACACCTCTGCCGCGAGCACCGAGGCCTGCCACGACCAGCGCAGCACTTCCTCCGTCCTGGTCTCCCGGCGCAGTGCCCGGACAGCCGCGCGTGAGGCGTCCACGGCAGCCTCGTACCCGTCGGTGAAACGGGTGGACAAGGCGTCCAGCAGCAGATCGACATGACCAGGTTCGCTCGGTGCGCCAGTGGTTGTCTGCCGGGCAGCCGCCGCGACATCTCCGACGTCGGTCCCCGAAGCGGGCCCTCCCGCGAACATGGCGGCCGAGATGGCGTCCAGAAACGTCTCCCTGGCCAGATCCACGTCCAGCGGGACCAGACGCCGCGCGGCTGCGAGCAGTGCGGTCAGTGCCGGGCCCGCGCGGTTCGAGGCGAAGGCGATGTGTGCGCGCAGCAGCGCCGCCCGGGCGCGGCCGTGTTCGTCCGCGGCGGTGCTCTCGGCCAGAGCCAGCAGCTCGCGGGCCGCCGTCGGCGCACCGGCCCGGAGCTTCGCCTCGGCGGCGGCCAGGGCCCGGGCCGCCTTGCGACGCGGCTGGGGTGTCAGGACTGCCGCGTGCGCGAGGAAGGCGGCCGCTGCGGCGGCTCCGCCCCGTGACATCGCACGTTCGCCGGCCGCCTCCAGGTCGGCCGCGATGGCCTCGTCGGGGCTTACGGTCGCCCGCGCCAGGTGCCAGGCGCGGCGGTCGGGGTCCAGGGCACGGTCGGTCACCTCCGCGAGTACGCGATGGGTTTTCCGCAGGTCGGTCAGCGAGGCCGAGCGGTAGACAGCCGACCGCAGCAGCGGATGCCGGAAGCGCACCAGCGCACCGATGTCGAGCAGTCCGGCTGCCACCGCCGGGCCGAGCGCGCCGGGGCCGATGTCCACGCGCTCCGTCGCACGACGGAGCAGTGTGACATCGCCGATCGGTTCGGCGGCGGCGATCAGCAGGAGGCGTTGGGTGTCGGCGGGGAGTGCGCGGACGCGGTCGAGGTAGCTGCGCTCGATCCGTCCGGTCACCTGACCCGGGTCGGGCAGGCCGAGGACGTCCGCGGGGCCTGGGCCCGTTCGGCCCTGGGGCAGTTCCAGCAGAGCGAGCGGATTGCCGCGTGCCTCGGCGAGGATCCGCTCGCGTATCTGTTCATCCGCCGGGTTGCCCGGTACCGAGTCCAGCAGGGCGCGGGCGTCGGCGTTCGCCAGACCCTGGAGCGTCAGTTCGGGGAGGTTGGCGAAATCGTCCCGCCCTGAGGGCTCCCGGGTGGCGAACACCATGGCCAGGGGCTCGGCGAGCATGCGCCGTGCCACGAACGACAGGGTCTGCGCGGAGACCTTGTCGAGCCATTGCGCGTCGTCCACGAGGCAGAAAAGGGGCTTCTCGGCAGCCGCGTCGGTCAGGAGGCCGAGTACGGCCAGGCCGACCATGAACCGGTCCGGAGGCGGTCCCGTACTGAGCCCGAAAGCCGTGGCGAGTGCTTCTCGCTGCGGGCCCGGAAGGTGCGTGGCCAGATCGAGGAACGGGGCGCAGAGCTGGTGCAGCCCCGCGTAGGGCAGTTCCATCTCCGATTCGGCGCCCGCCCCCCGGGCGACGCGGTGGCCGGCCGCGCGTGCCGCCAGATGATCCAGGAGGGCGGACTTCCCTATTCCGGCCTCGCCACGCAGTACCAGGACGGCGCTCCGGCCCGTCTCCACAGCGTCGGCCAGCGCGGCGAGCGTGTCACGTTCGTGTCTTCTGCCGCGCAGCGGCCTGCGGCCGTTTTCGTTCGTCCCTGGCCCCCGCACTCGGGGATCATAACTCTTGTCGCAGGACAGGCCCTGGCGGACGTGTCGGTACGAGGGCAGGCCGGGTCTCTCCCGTCGATGTCACACCCCCGACGGCCGTTCGGTCTCACGGGTATGCAACCGAGACCGGATTCATACGTACGTACCGCAGGCGGTGCCCCATGAACTGGCGTGAGCGTGCCCTCTGCCGGTACGAGGACCCCGACCTCTTCTTCCCGATCGGCGCCCACGACAGCGGGGCCGGGCTCCTGCAGACGGACGAGGCGAAGGCCGTCTGCCGTCGTTGTCCCGTGATGCGGCGCTGCCTGGACTGGGCTCTCGCGGCGGGGCCGGTGGAAGGTATCTGGGGTGCGACCACGGAGGCGGAACGCCGTGCGGTGCGACGACGCGCGGCACGGGGCTCCGCCGTCGACGTGATGTCCGGGGAGGCAGGGGCGACGGGGAACGGGTGCGCGGCTTGACGGATGGGGTGGGGGCGGGACAACCGAACGGT
>NZ_JBHWZP010000246.1:0-14073 GCF_042728395.1 Streptomyces sp. NPDC060205 | reverse complement strand
CCTTCCTGGCCTGCTGAGCAGTGACGTAGCGAGCAGCTTCCGGCTGGCTGAGGTTCTGACCCAATCCACAGTTTTGCCGCTTGCGCCCTATCTGAACACCGGCGCGCGGAACGGCGCAATCAGTTCAGCTGGGCCGGTTACTTGGCGAAGCCGTAGTTCATCAGCTTCTTCGCGTCCGACTCGCGGGCCGAGATGGACGTGGACGCCAGCACCGTACCGACGACGGTCTTGCCGTTGCGCGTGGCGGCGAAGACCAGGCAGTACTTGGCCTCCGGGCCGGAACCGGTCTTCACACCGATCGAACCGGAGTAGCTGCTGAGCAGACCGTTGGTGTTGGTCCACGGCGCCATCGTGCGGGTGCTGCCGGTCTTCGTGATGGTCTTCGCCGTGTACTTCTTCGTCTTCACGATCGCGCGGAAGTTGGCACTCTTCAGCGCGCTTCGGGTGATCTTCGTGAGGTCACGCGGCGTCGAGTAGTTCGAGCCGTTGCCGATGCCGTCGAACGAGTCGAACTTCGTGTTCGTCAGGCCCAGGTCCTTGGCCTGCTTGTTCATCTTGCCGATGAACGACTTCACTCGGGCGGCACGCGTCGAGCCCGAACCGAACTTGTCGGCGAGGGCGTACGCGGCGTCGCAGCCGGACGGCAGCATCAGGCCGTACAGCAGCTGGCGCACGGTGACCTTGTCGCCGACGATCAGACGGGCCGAGGAGGCCGTGTTGGCGACGATGTAGTCGCTGTACGCCTTCTGGATGGTGACCTTGGCGTCCAGGTTGAGGTTCGGCTGGGACAGCACGACCTTCGCGGTCATGATCTTCGTGGTGGAGCCGGTGGAGCGGCGGGTGTCCGCTGCCTTGGTGTAGAGCGACGTGCCCGTGCCGTTGTTCATCACGAAGCCGCCCTTGGCGGCGATCGTGGGCTTCGTGAGGGCTTGCGCGGGCGCCGTGCCGAGGGCACCGGTCGCGAGCACGGCTCCGGTGGTGAAGACCACTGCGGCAGCTCTGCGGACACGCGTGCCCTTAATGGCAGTTATCAAGTCGATTACCCCGATTACGTTGGAAACACCGAACTGGTGTCAAATGCCCCAAGAGGGCGCCCACTTGGCGGTGGCGCCTTCTCTTCAGACACACGAGTAGCACAAAAGGATGTGCAGTTTCTGAAGCGGGGTGCCCCTTTTTACCTCGTCCATATCCTGGACCGCCCGAGACGATGCGTACGTGTTGTATCTATGCTGTGCGCATGCCTTCCGCCCCGTCCCCCGCCGTGAAGTCGCCGCCCGCCGCCGAACGCGTATACGCGCACGTCAAACAAGCTGTGCTGGAGCGCCGGTACGAGGGCGGGACCCTGCTCACCGAGGGCGAGCTCGCCGACGCCGTCGGTGTCTCGCGGACGCCGGTGCGCGAGGCATTGCTCAAACTGGAAGTCGAGGGGTTGATCCGGCTCTACCCGAAGAAGGGAGCCCTCGTCCTGCCCGTCTCCGCGCAGGAGATCGCGGACGTGGTGGAGACCCGGCAGCTCGTCGAGGCGCACGCGATCCGCAAGGCGGTGCCGGCCTCGCCCGCGCTGATCGAGCGCCTGACCGAACTCCTCGCGAAGCAGCAGGACCAGGCCGCCGCCGGTGACCTGGCCGGAGCCGCCGTCACCGACCGCTGCTTCCACGCCGAGATCGTCCGCAGCGGGGGCAACGAGATCCTCTCCCGCCTCTACGACCAGCTGCGCGACCGGCAGCTGAGGATGGGCGTCGCCGTGATGCACGCCCACCCCGACCGGATCACCAAGACGCTCACCGAGCACCAGGAGATCCTCGACGCGCTGCGCTCCGGCGACGCCGAGGCGGCGGTCGACCTGGTCCACCGCCATGTCAGCTGGTTCTCCAACCTCGCCCGGGGAGACGTCCGATGAGCTCGTCCTCGTCGTCCTCGTCGTCCTCGCTGAGCCTGCCCGGCGATCCGCCGGGCGGGCGCCGGGCCGTCACGGTCTGGTCCGTCGGCGTCTCCGTCTACTTCGTCGCGGTGATCTTCCGTACGTCGCTGGGGGTGGCCGGCCTCGACGCCGCCGACCGCTTCCACGTCAACGCCTCCGCGCTCTCCACCTTCTCGATCCTCCAGCTCCTCGTCTACGCGGGCATGCAGATACCCGTCGGCCTGATGGTCGACCGGCTGGGCACGAAGAAGGTGCTGACCCTCGGCGTCGTGCTGTTCACGATCGGCCAGCTGGGCTTCGCGTTCTCACCGACGTACGGAACGGCGCTGGCCTCGCGCGCACTGCTCGGCTGCGGTGACGCCATGACGTTCATCAGCGTGCTGCGGCTCGGCTCGCGCTGGTTCCCGGCCCGGCGCGGACCGATGGTCGCCCAGCTCGCCGGGCTGGTGGGCATGGCGGGCAACCTCGTCTCGACGCTCGTCCTGGCCCGGTTGCTGCACGGAGTCGGCTGGACGGCCGCGTTCGCGGGCAGTTCGGTCGCCGGTGTCGTCGTCCTCGTCCTGATGCTGGCGTTCCTGAAGGACCACCCCGAGGGACACGAGCCGGAGCCGTTCCCGCACCGGGGAGCCGCGTACGTACGCCGTCAGATCGCCGCGTCCTGGCGGGAGCCCGGCACCCGGCTCGGGCTGTGGGTGCACTTCACGACCCAGTTCCCGGCGATGGTGTTCCTGCTGCTGTGGGGGCTGCCGTTCCTCGTCGAGGCCCAGGGCCTGTCCCGCGCGACGGCCGGCGAACTCCTCACCCTCGTCGTGCTCTCCAACATGCTCATAGGCCTGGTGTACGGGCAGATCGTCGCCCGGCACCACGCGGCGCGGCTGCCGCTGGCGCTCGGCACGGTCCTGTCCACGGCGATCGTGTGGGCCGCCACGCTCGCGTACCCCGCCGAGCACGCGCCGATGTGGCTGCTGATCGTGCTGTGCGTGGTGCTCGGCGCGTGCGGGCCCGCCTCGATGATCGGGTTCGACTTCGCCCGGCCGGCGAATCCGCCCGAGCGGCAGGGGACCGCCTCCGGGATCACCAACATGGGTGGGTTCGTGGCGTCCATGACGACGTTGTTCGCGGTGGGGGTGCTGTTGGACGCGACCGGGGGGAGTTACGGCGTCGCGTTCTCCGCCGTGTTCGTGCTGCAGGCGCTGGGGCTGAGTCAGATTCTTCGGTTGCGGAGGCTTGCGGCTCGGCGGGAGCGGGAGCGGTTGGTTGCGAGCCGGGTGGAGACGGTGCACGTGCCGGCGTAGGGGGGTGTGCGGGGGTTTTCGCCCCCGCCGCCCCTACCCTTCCCGTCACTGCATGGGGGCTGCGCCCCCTCGCCCCCCTTTGTCCTCAAACGCCGGACGGGCTGAAAGTGACGCGGGACGGGATGAAAATGTCGCGAGCCGGCTGGGAATCAGAACTACGGCGTGACCGTGAAGTTGTGGAGGATTGCTGCCGTGAGGTCCGGGTCGCCCTCTGTTTTGAGGCGGTCCGCGACCGCTTCCGGGGTTACGCGGCCGCAGGCCAGGCGGACGTAGGTCTCCCAGTCGAGGGCGAGGGTGGCGGCCGGGCCGAGGGAGGGGGAACCGTCTATCGAGCCGACACCGTCCGCGTCGACGCGGACCGTGCGCAGGAACTCGACGGGGCCGTGCACGTCGAAGACGATCGCCGAGTTCGCCGGTGCGCCCGCGTCCTTGGCGACGACCTTGGGGAGCCTGCTGAGCAGGACGTCACGGGTGACGTACGCGCCCGGGGAGTCGAGGTTGCCCGGCCGGCCGAGTGTGATGCGCAGGTCCTGTTCGTGCACCCAGAGGTCGAACGCCCGGTTGCGCATGGACTCTTCGAGGGTGACCTCGGTGCCGAGCGGGCCGCGGACCAGCGCGTCGGGCTGGCGGGACTCGTTACGCAGCTGACGGTTGCGGCGGATGACCGTGTACTCCAGCTCGGAGGTCATCTCCGGAGCGGTGTGGTGACGGCGGACGTCGACCTGCATCTCCATGTACCGCTGGTGCTCGTTCGTCACGTGGTACAGGTCGCGGGGGAGCGTGTGGATCGGCCGGGGGTCGCCCAGCGCCTCGCAGTCGAGGCCGATCACATGGGAGACGATGTCGCGCACCGACCAGCCAGGGCATGGAGTCCGCCGGTTCCATTCACCCTCCACCAGCGGCGACACGAGATCGGATATCGCGTCGATGGAGTGCGTCCAGGCGTCGGCGTAGGACTGAAGGCTGGGATGCAGACTCACGGAACGGGACCCCTCGGGCGGTTGGGCGCGGGCAGAACACAGGCTGCGGGTGTCTTGGGACGCTAAGTTACGCTGCTGTGAGGCACCCCGGCAGTGCTTTCGTGTGACGATCGTAGGCCCGTATCAAAGCCTCGAATGCCAGGACGGTGGTAGTGTGCGCGCCTCTCTCCTCCAGATCGCTGTGGACGAGGCCGAATCGGTCGACGCCCGCAGGCAGCGCGTCGCCTCGCTCGTACGGCAGCAGACCGGGTCCGACCTGGTGATCCTGCCCGAACTGTGGACGACCGGCGCCTTCGCCTACGAGTCGTTCGACACCGAGGCCGAGCCGCTCGAAGGGCCCACTCATGAAGTGATGGCCAAGGCGGCGAGTGACGCGGGCGTGTGGTTGCACGCCGGGTCGATTCCCGAACGGGTGACAGGTGAGGGGCTCTACAACACCTCCCTCGTCTACTCGCCGTCCGGTGAACTCGTCGCCACGTACCGCAAGATCCATCGCTTCGGCTTCGACAAGGGCGAGGCCGTGCTGATGGGTGCCGGCTCCGAGCTGGTCACCGTGCCGCTGCCGGACACCACGGTCGGGCTGGCCACCTGTTACGACCTCCGCTTCCCCGAGCTCTTCCGGGGGCTCGTCGACGCCGGGGCCGAGACGCTCGTCGTCTCCGCGGGGTGGCCCGAGCGGCGGCGCTCGCACTGGACGCTGCTGGCGCGGGCGCGGGCCGTCGAGGATCAGGCGTATGTGCTTGCCTGTGGGACCGCGGGGGTGCATGCGGGGGTGCCGCAGGCGGGGTATTCGATCGTGGTCGATCCCTGGGGGGAGGTTCTCGCCGAGGCGGGGGCCGGGGAGGAGGTCCTTGTGGTGGACTTCGATCCCGCGCGGGTGGGGGTTACGCGGGAGCAGTTTCCCGCGCTGAAGGATCGGCTGCTGGGGGGCGCGGTGCCGCGGCGCTGAGGGGGTGCCGGGTTTTTTCGCCCCCGCCGCCCCTACCCGTTCCCGTCCACGTATGGGGGCTGCGCCCCCTCGCCCCCCTGTCGCGCTGCGCGCTCGTCCTCAAACGCCGGACGGGCTAGTAGTTAGCCTCCGGGGGTTCGGGGGCTGGCCCCCGTGTCAGTCCGACTCGGCCTCCGCCAGGTGGATCACGCACACCGCCACCGCGATCAGCAGCGCCGGATCCGCGTCGTCGCGTACGACCTCGACGCCGTACGTCTCGCGCACCCGCAGCCACCGGCGCGAGATGAGGGCGAGCAGTTCGCCGTCGTACTCGACGACGAACTCCCGGTCCAGGATCTTGCCGCTGACGTCCAGCTCGGTACCGTCCGCGAGCGTCACGCGATAGTGGTTGCGCAGCAGCGACAGCCGTTTGCGCCGGATGGTCGCCAGCGGTTCGCCGTCCCGCTCGACGACCATCGTGTCCCGCAGCGCGAGCATCTTCTTGTGGATGTCGATCAGCACGCGCCCCTGCCGGTCCTTCAGCTCGAAGGTGTCCCGCAGCCGCATCGCCTTGCCGTCGACGAGGAAGGCCTTGCGGCCCTGCTCGTCCTCGATCCAGTAGTCGTCACCGAAGCCCAGGAGCCGGTCGCGTACGAGGAATCTCATGCCTCTAGCGCTTCCCCGGCGGACGGTCCGAAACGCCGGCGGTAGGCCGTCGGGCTGAGTCCCGTCTCGCGCCGCAGGCGGGCCCGCAGGTTGGCGGCGGTACCGAGGCCGCTGCGCTGCGCCACGATGTCGAGCCGTTCCTCGCCGCGTTCGATGAGCCGGCAGGCCAGGGCGACCCGCTCGGCGGTCAGCCAGGCCAGCGGGGTCGTCCCGAGCTGGGCGCGGAAACGGCGGTGCAGTGTGGCGGGGCTGACGGCCGCGTGCGCCGCGAGGTCCGGGACGGTGAGGGGTTCGCCGATCCGTTCCCCGGCCCAGGCGAGCAGGGGTGCCAGGGACTCGTCGGGTACGTCGGGGAGCGGGCGTTCGGTGAACTGCCGCTGTCCGCCGTCGCGGTGGGCGGCGAAGACGAGGCGTCGGGACACGGCGTTCGCGATCTCGGCGCCGTGGTCGCGCCGGACGATGTAGAGCCCGAGGTCGAGGGCTGCCGCGCTGCCCGCCGCGGTCAGGACGTCTCCCTCGTCCACGAACAGCACGTCCGGCTCCAGGAGGACCTTCGGGTGCAGTTCCCGGAAGAGGCCGGCCCAGCGCCAGTGGGTGGTGGCCCGGCGCCCGTCCAGGATCCCGGCCTCGGCGAGCGCGAAACTCCCGGTGCACAGGCTCACGACGCGGGCGCCCCGCGCGTGGGTGCGCCGGACGGCGTCGAGGACGGCTTCGCCGCGCGGTACGACGTTGTCGGGGCGGCCTGGGACGACGAGGGTGTCCGCGCTGTCCACCGCGTCCAGTCCTGGCACGCCGCTCAGGGTGAAGAAGCCGTGGTTCATCCGGATGTCGGGGGTGGGCGTGCACAGCGTCAGCTCGTACAGGGGGTTCGGGAGGCCGAGTTCGGGGCGGGGCAGCCCGAACAGCTCGGTCGCGACGCCGACCTCGAAGGGGTTGGTGCCCTCGTCGACGATCACGGCCACGCGATGCGAGGATCCATGCGGCATGTGCGATTTCTAGCACTGGTCCGAGCCGTGCGCCATCGCCGACGATGAGCGGTATGAGCGCACGTACGGAACCTGTTGCCCTGTCCGCCGCCCTGGCCTCGTTCACCGAGCGGTGGGGTCCTCGCATCGTCACCGCGGTCAACGACTACGACGTCCGCGTGGCCAAGGTCGAGGGTGAACACCTCTGGCACGTCCACGACCACACCGACGAGTTCTTCCTGGTCCTGGACGGCGAACTGCACATCGCGCTGCGCGAGGCGGGCGGTGAGCGGACGGTCGTCCTGCCCAGGGGCAGTGTCTTCACGGTCCCGCGCGGCACGGAGCACAAGCCGTACGCTCCCGTGCCGACCGAGATCCTCATGCTCGAACCGACCGGCACGTCCACGGTCGGGGACCGCCACGACGAGGTACCGGCCCATGTGGACGAGACGACGGGCCACGCGTTGAGCTGACCCGAGCCGTCACTGCCCTGCTCACTGCCGTTTCACTGCCGTGAGCAGGGCGTTCAGGGCGGTGGGGGTGGGCGAGAGGACGGTGGCTGGGGTGTCGCTCTCGCGGAGGTGGAGGGTGGGGGTGGCGCATATCTCCAGGCAGTCGTTGTCCGCGTCGCCTGCGGAGTACGAGGACTTCTGCCAGTGGGCATCGGAAGACCTGCGGGGCGCATATTTCACCGCCGTGAGCAGCGCGTGCAGGGCGGCGGAGGTGGGCGAGAGGATTGCGGTCGGGGTGTCGCTCTCGCGGAGGTGGAGGGTGGTGGGGGTAGCGGATATCTCCAGGCAGTCCTCGTCATCACCGCCTCCGGAGAACGTCGACTTCTGCCAGTGGAGGTCGCGAGCCATGGGGCCCTTCAGAGCTCTCGGGTGATACGGCGGATGAGGTCGAGGGAAGCGTCCTGAGTCAGGGCGGCGTTGTCAACGCTGGCGAAGCGGGCTTGGTAGCGTCCCAGTTGGGCTGGGGCATCGATGAAAACTGCTCCGTGCGAGGAGTCGATTTGCACCGTGTCCAGGCGTGGAACGACTCCGCCGACGTACTGCATGGAGTGTCCCGCACCGGCGAAGCCGTCTGCTGTGAACGGGATGACGCGGATCGTGACGGTCTCCCTCTCGGCCGTGAGGAGGATGTGCTCAAGCTGCGCGCGGGTGACTCTCGGCCCGCCGACACGCATACGTAGTGCGGCCTCGTGGATGATCACGTCGTACGGCGTGCCACGCTCAAGTACGTGCCTACGCCGCATCCGGAACCTGACGCGAGCTTCGCGGTCATCATCCGGAAGATCCGGTTGCACGAAGAGCGAAGCCGCACGCACGTGTTCTTCCGTCTGCAGGACGCCGGGGATGTGCACAACCTGGAACGTGCGTACGTACGACGCATGGTGTTCCAGCTCCGCGAGATCGGGGGCCGCAGGAGGCAGAACGCCGCGGTACTCCTCCCACCAGCCCTGTCCCTGCGTGTTCGCCATCTCCGCCAGCGCGTCGACGAGTTGGGCATCGTCACAGGCGTAGATATGGGCGAGTCTGCGCAGCCGCGCTTCGCTGATGCCGTTCTTCCCGGCCTCGATGTTGCTGATCTGCGCCTGGCTCGTGCCGAGGAACCCGGCCGCGTCGCGGGACACCACACCTGCGGCCTCGCGCAATCTGCGCAGCTCGGCGCCGATACGCAGCTGCCGCGCGGTGGGGGCTGTCCTTGGTGGCATGGCGTCTTCCCTGTCGCGTGAGAGTGGAGTTCGTCCGACGAGGTTGCGTGGGTGTAATTATCACCGCTACCGTCGTCATCGTACTCACGGAGAGTGCCCATAAGGTCACTCATTCGCAACTCCCGTACGCCAAGACCCCGTTGGAAGCGCCACCCCGGCCGGTCGACCCCGGGGCGCCGGACAGCAGCGCGGCCGGGCCTGCGTGAACCCCTCACCCCCACCGGAGTCGATACCCCATGCCCTCGTACACCCTCATCTGCCCACCGCGCGACACCTCCCCCCACATCGCCCGCGAGTTCGTCGCCACCGTCCTGCGCGTCCTGGAACTGGACCACGGCCTCGTGGACGACGCGATCCTCTGTACCTCCGAACTCGTCACCAACGCCTGCGTGCACGCCAAAGGCGACGGCACCGTGCTGTGGCTGGCGGTGGAGGAGGGGAAGGTGCGCGTGGTGGTGTACGACGGGGATGAGAACCCGCCGGTGATAAGGGAACTGTCGGCCGAGACCTGGGAGCGCGGCGGTGGCCGGGGCCTCTACCTCGTGGACAGCCTCACGGAGGGCCGCTGGGGCCACGGTCCGGACATCCCGTACGGCGGGCAGACCCACCCGGAGGGCAAGGCGGTCTGGTTCGACCTGCCCGTACCCGTACCCGGATCCGTACCGAGTTCGGCGGCACCATGACCGGGCTACGGCTACGGCGGGAGCGGGGCCCGGAACCCGTCGGCCCGCCGCCCCGGCCCTTCGTCACCTCGGGCGACGCCCGCTCGCCTCGGACGACATGTATCAGACGGCGCGTACGCCGGTCAGCCGCCGTAACCGTCGCTGTAGCCGCTGTGGTTGTGGTGCCGCTGGTCGTCGATCACCGTGGTGGTCGGCGGCGCCACCACGGCGCGCCGACGCCTGGCGATACTGCTGAAGGTCGCCACGCCGATCAGGCCGACGATCATGAAGATGACGCCGACCAGGTCGAGGTTGACCCCCTGCATGTCCCAGTCGGTCGCGAACGTGAGGATCGCTCCTGCGGCGATCAGAATGATGCATCCGCCCAGGCCCATTGGATGTCGCCTCCTGTTGCGCACGGTCTCGTGCCGGGCCCGGAGACCGTACGGTCCCGGGCCCAGTGCGGGTACCCGGACCCGGCCCCTCCATGCAGCGGCGGACGAGACGTCAGGGAAGCGGCGTGTGACCGACTCGCCGATCGGACCTGCCAGTTGGGGATTCCCAGGAGGTACCCCGGGGGGACCGCCTAGCCCTCCAGGAACGCCACCAGCGCGTTCGCCAGCAGGAACGGGTCGGCCGCGCCGCACAGTTCGCGGGCGCTGTGCATCGACAGGATGGCCACGCCGATGTCGACCGTCTTGATGCCGTGGCGGGCCGCGGTGATGGGGCCGATGGTCGTGCCGCAGGGCATGGAGTTGTTGGAGACGAAGGTCTGGAAGGGCACCCCGGCCTTGTCGCAGGCCGTGGCGAAGACCGCGCGGCCCGAACCGTCCGTGGCGTAGCGGTTGTTGACGTTCACCTTGAGGATCGGGCCCTCGCCCGCGCGCGGGTGGTGCGTCGGGTCGTGGCGCTCCGCGTAGTTCGGGTGCACGGCGTGGCCCGTGTCGGAGGAGAGACAGACCGTGCCGGCGAAGGCCCGCGCCCGGTCCTCGTACGAGCCTCCGCGCGCGAAGACCGAACGTTCCAGCACGCCGCCGAGCAGCGGGCCGTCCGCGCCCGTGTCGGACTGCGAGCCGTTCTCCTCGTGGTCGAACGCCGCGAGGACCGGGATGTACGGCAGGGGCTCCTCGGAGGTGGCCACGGCCGCCAGCGCCGCCGTACCGGCGTGCACGGACAGCAGGTTGTCCATGCGCGGGCCCGCGACGAGGTCCTTGTCGCGGCCCAGGTAGGCGGGCGGTTCGATCGAGTGGACCATCAGGTCCCAGCCGACGGTCTCGCCCTCGGGGATGCCGGCCTCCTGCTCAAGGAAGCGGATCAGATCGCCGTCGTGCACGTCGTCGCCGAGCCCCCAGACGGGCTGCAGATGCCGCTGCTTGTCGAGCTTGAGGCCCTCGGCGGTGACGGAACGGTCCAGGTGGATGGCGAGCTGCGGCACCCGCAGCAGCGCGCGGTCGACGTTCACGAGCCGCGTCGAACCGTCCCGCAGCGACAGCCGGCCGGCCAGTCCGAGGTCGCGGTCCAGCCAGGAGTTGAGCAGCGGGCCGCCGTAGACCTCGACCGCGACCTGTCTCCAGCCGTGGCCGCCGCTGTCGGGGCGCGGCTTCACGCGCAGGTTGGGGGAGTCGGTGTGCGCGCCGACGATACGGAAGGGGGTGTGCGGCTCGGCGCCCTCCGGCACGTACCAGGCCACGATCGCGCCGCCGCGCAGCACGTACTTGCCGCCGGTGGTCCCGTCCCACGCGTCGGTCTCCGCGACCTGGCGGAAGCCGGCCTTCTCCAACCGCTCGGCGGCGTTCGCCACCGCGTGGTACGGGGACGGGCTCGCCGCCAGGAAGGACATGAGGTCGTCGGTGTGTCCGCGGTCGAAGCGGGGGGGTGTGCGCATGGGTTCACCTTAACGACGGACGAGGGCCCGCTCCCTTGGATGGGAACGGGCCCTTTGGCGGGGAAGGGGCGGGGTGCGCTGTCGGGTGCGGGCCGGTGGGGGTCGGCCGCGCAGTTCCCCGCGCCCCTGGAGGGCGGGGCTGCGCCCCTGCCCCGTGTCGGCTGTGGGGTCGGGTGCGGGTCGTGTGTGGCTGGTCGCGCAGTTCCCCGCGCCCCTGAAAGGCTGGGGCTGCGCCCCAGCCTTTCAGCCCGTCCGGCGTTTGAGGACGAGGCCGTTCAGGCCGATTCGGGGGTCCGGGGGCGGCAGCCCCCGAGGTAAGCCCCGCTCAGAACGCCGCCTCGTCCAGGTCCATCAGGTCCAGCTCGACCGCCTCGGCGAGCTTGCGCGCGCCCGTGACGCCCGGCAGGACGTTCGCGGCGAAGAAGGTGGCCGCCGCGATCTTGCCGGTGTAGAACGCCCGGTCCTTCGCCGAGGCCGTCTCCAGCTTCTCGGCGGCGACGGCCGCGCCCTTCAGGAGCAGGTAGCCGACGACGACGTCACCGGAGGCCATCAGCAGGCGGGTGGTGTTCAGCCCGACCTTGTAGATGTTCTTGACGTCCTGCTCGGTCGCCGCGAGGTCCGTGAGCATCAGGCCGACGATGGCCTCCAGCTCGACGGCCGCCTTGGCGAGGTGCTCACGCGCGCCGGACAGCTCCTCGCCGCCCGTGCCGAGCGCCAGGAACTTCTTGATGTCCTCGGCGAGCGAGTTCAGCGCGGCGCCCTGGTTGCGGACGATCTTCCGGAAGAAGAAGTCCTGGCCCTGGATCGCGGTCGTGCCCTCGTACAGCGTGTCGATCTTCGCGTCGCGGATGTACTGCTCGATCGGGTACTCCTGGAGGAACCCGGAGCCGCCGAACGTCTGCAGCGACTGGGCGAGCTGCTCGTAACCCTTCTCGGAGCCGTAGCCCTTCACGATGGGCAGGAGCAGGTCGTTGAGCGCTTCGAGGGCGGACGCGTCCTCGCCCTCGGCCTCCTTGACCTGGATCTCGTCCTGGATCGCGGCGGTGTGCAGCACCAGCGCGCGCATGCCCTCCGCGTACGCCTTCTGCGTCATGAGCGAGCGGCGCACGTCCGGGTGGTGCGTGATGGTGACCTTGGGCGCGGTCTTGTCCATGAACTGCGCGAGGTCGGGGCCCTGGACGCGCTCCTTGGCGTACTCCAGCGCGTTCAGGTAGCCCGTGGAGAGCGTGGAGATCGCCTTCGTGCCGACCATCATGCGGGCGAACTCGATGATGCGGAACATCTGGCGGATGCCGTCGTGCTTGTCGCCGATGAGCCAGCCCTTGGCGGGGTGGCGGTCGCCGAACGTCATCTCGCAGGTGTTGGAGGCCTTGAGGCCCATCTTGTGCTCGACGTTCGTGGCGTACACGCCGTTGCGCTCGCCCAGCTCGCCGGTCTCGAAGTCGAACTCGTACTTCGGTACGAGGAAGAGGGACAGGCCCTTGGTGCCGGGGCCGGCGCCCTCGGGGCGGGCGAGCACGTAGTGGAGGATGTTCTCCGACATGTCGTGCTCACCGGACGTGATGAAGCGCTTCACGCCCTCGATGTGCCAGGAGCCGTCCTCCTGCTGGACCGCCTTGGTGCGGCCCGCGCCGACGTCCGAGCCGGCGTCCGGCTCGGTGAGGACCATGGTGGAGCCCCACTGCTTGTCCACGGCGATCTTCGCGATGTGCTTCTGGACGTCGTTGCCCTCTTCGAAGAGGATGCCCGCGAACGCGGGGCCGGAGGAGTACATCCAGACCGCCGGGTTCGCGCCGAGCACCAGCTCCGCGTACGCCCAGATCAGGGAGCGGGGCGCGGTGGTGCCGCCGATCTCCTCGGGCAGGCCGAGCCGCCAGTACTCGGAGTCCATGAAGGCCTGGTAGGACTTCTTGAAGGACGCCGGGACGGGCGCGGTGTTGGTCTCCGGGTCGAAGACCGGGGGGGTGCGGTCGGCGTCCGTGAAGGACTCCGCCAGCTCGTTCTCCGAGAGGCGGGTCAGCTCTTCGAGGATGCTCTTGGCGGTCTCGGTGTCCATCTCCGCGAACGGGCCGGTGCCGTACAGCTTGTCGCGCCCGAGCACCTCGAAGAGGTTGAACTCGATGTCGCGGAGATTCGACTTGTAGTGCCCCATGGCGACGGCTCCGTTAAGGGATCGGGGAGGTGGTCAATCCTCGTACCTGGTCGGGCTACGTGGTGCGAACCACGGTTCGCGGCCGGCACGCATCTGGTTCACGTACCAACTAGTAGCTACGATGATGCTACCCGTCGGTAATAAGAAGCAACCCCTGATTGTCCAAGTGTGAGCAGGGTCTACATTCGGCTGCGAGTCGGCGCGCCTGCCACCTGTTCGAGGAAATCCGGCCGGGACGACCTTGGGCCCCCGTGCCGTCGGTACTCTTGCCCCCATGTACGGCTACGACCAGAACGTGGGACCGGGGCAGCAGCAGTACGCGCAGCCCCAGCCGCCGCCGCAGCAGCAGATGCCCGGTGGGGTCGGCGGGGTCGGCGGGTACGGCCAGCAGCCGCCGCTCTACCCGGAGCCGTCGCCGCCGTCGCTCGCGGACGCGGTGCGCGCGTTCACCACCGGGTCGCTGACCCCCGAGGACTTCCAGCAGGTCTTCGCCACGTCCAAGGTCTACTGCCCGCGCGGCGACAATCCCGGCTTCCTGGCGCTGCACAACACGCAGCAGCCGGTGATCCCGATGTTCACCTCGCTCAAGGAGCTGCGCCGGTACGCCGGCAAGGAGTCCAAGTACTTCGTGATCACCGGGGCCGAGGTGATCGACCTGCTCCCGACCGGCTACGGCTTCGTCCTGGACATGGAGGGCGAGCACCGCATCGTCTTCGACGCGAAGGCGGTCGAGCAGATGGTGGACTTCGCGATGCGCCGCATGTACGGCTGACGCTCCGCGGACGGGATCGGGGTGGCTCGGGTGCGTTGTCCGCCGCGGGCCGGTGGGGGTCACCCGCGCAGTTCCCCGCGCCCCCAAAGGCAGAAGCAGGGGCGCAGCCCCGCTTTTGAGGGGCGCGGGGAAC
>NZ_JBHWZP010000245.1:0-14135 GCF_042728395.1 Streptomyces sp. NPDC060205 | reverse complement strand
GGTATGGGGGGCTCCGGGTGATTCTTGCGGGATGCCGATGAGGAGCTGCATCACCTGCAAGAGCCCTGAGGAGGAGCACCGCTTCCTGGAGCCCAAGGAAACGGCTTGGCTCAAGAAGGAACTGGATCTGAAGAACGTGGATGAGTACATGGTGTGCCTGGCCCCGCTGGGCGACGGAACCAAGCAGTGCCGCAACGTTCGCAAGTACTACAACAAGAAGCCCTTCCAGGAGCCCCTGCGCCTGCCCGAGCCGGAGTGACGTCCACCGGCCGGCGCCGGACCGCGGTGCCGGACTACAGGTTGCTGAAGTCCGGGCCCTTCGTGCGGGTGCGCTTCAGCTCGTAGAAGCCCTCCACCGAGGCGACGAGCAGCGTGCCGTCCCACAGCTTCGCCGCTTCCTCGCCCTTGGGGGCCGGGGTGACGACCGGGCCGAAGAAGGCGATCTGCTCGCCGTCGGCGCCGGGGACCGCGATGACGGGCGTGCCGACGTCCTGACCGACCTTGTCGATGCCCTCCTTGTGGGAGGCGCGCAGCTCGGCGTCGAACTCGAAGTCCTCCTGGTCCGCGTAGTCGATGAGGTCCGCGGGCAGGCCGACCTCGTCGAGCGCGCCGGCGATCGCTTCGCGCGTCGGGCCCTGGCCGTCGTTGTGGATGCGGTTGCCGAGCGCGGTGTAGAGCGGGCCGAGGATGTCGTCGCCGTGCTTCTGCCAGGCCGCGGTCACCACGCGGATCGGCTGCCAGGCCTTGGTGGACAGCAGCTCGCGGTATTCGTCGGGCAGCTCGTCCAGCTTCGGCTCGTTCAGTACGGCGAGGCTCATGATGTGCCAGCGGACCTCGATGTCCCGGACCTTCTCCACCTCCAGGACCCAGCGCGAGGTCATCCACGCCCACGGGCACAGCGGGTCGAACCAGAAGTCGACCGGGGTCTTGGCGGAAGTCTGCTCAGACATGCTTCTCCTCGTTGAGGGACACCGGAGCCCGGCGCTGTGTGACACCGGACTCAGGTTCAACGCGATCGGTCACTCGTGCCATTCCCGGGTGCCCGCCGTCAGGGGCACATGGCAGGATCGGCCCTGTTCACACGTATCCATCATGTACCCATGACGCCACGAGGGAGTGCCGCCCGTGCCCGGTGAGAATCTGTCCCGCGACGAGGCCCGCGAGCGGGCAGCACTGCTGTCCGTCGAGGAGTACGAGGTGTCCCTGGACCTGCGCTCCGCGGTGGGCGGGACCGACACCGAGCCGCGTACGTTCCGGTCGGTGACGACCATCCGGTTCCGCAGTGCGGAGCCGGGCGCCACGAGCTTCGCGGACCTGATCGCGCCGAGCGTCACGGCCGTCTCGCTGAACGGCAGGGACCTCGACCCGGGCGCGGTCTTCGACGGCTCCCGCATCCTCCTGGAGGACCTGGCCGAGGACAACGAACTGGTCGTCGACGCCCAGTGCGCGTACAGCCGCACGGGTGAGGGCATGCACCGCTTCGTCGACCCGGAGGACGGCGAGGTCTATCTCTACACGCAGTACGAGCCGGCCGACTCCCGGCGCGTCTTCGCGAACTTCGAGCAGCCCGACCTCAAGGCGCCGTTCCGCTTCGAGGTGCGGGCCCCCGAAGGCTGGGTGGTGTGGAGCAACGGCGTCGGCGATCTGACCGACGGGGTGTGGAAGTTCGCGGAGACCAAGCCCATCTCGACGTACATCACGGCCGTCGTCGCCGGTCCGTACCACTATGTGACCGACTCGTACGAGCGCGTCCTCGACGACGGGACGCGGCTGGAGATCCCCCTCGGCGCGCTCTGCCGCAAGGGTCTGGCCAAGTACTTCGACGCCGATGACGTCTTCCTGGTCACCAAGCAGGGCCTCGACTTCTTCCACGACCACTTCGACTACCCGTACCCGTTCGGGAAGTACGACCAGGCGTTCGTGCCGGAGTACAACCTCGGCGCGATGGAGAACCCGGGCTGTGTGACCTTCCGCGAGGAGTTCATCTTCCGCGGCAACGTGACGCAGGCGTCGTACGAGCGCCGGGCCAACGTGATCCTGCACGAGATGGCCCACATGTGGTTCGGCGACCTGGTGACCATGGTGTGGTGGGACGACCTGTGGCTCAAGGAGTCCTTCGCGGACTTCATGGGCACGTTCTCGATGGCCGAGGCGACCCGCTTCACCGACGGCTGGGTCACCTTCGCCAACAACCGCAAGGCGTGGGCGTACCGCGCCGACCAGCTGCCGTCCACGCACCCGGTCACGGCCGACATCCGCGACCTGGAGGACGCCAAGCTCAACTTCGACGGGATCACGTACGCCAAGGGCGCGGCCGTCCTGAAGCAGTTGGTGGCCTACGCGGGACGGGACGCGTTCCTTGAGGGCGCCCGCCGCTACTTCAAGCGGCACGCGTACGGGAACACGCGCCTCGGTGACCTGCTGTCGGTCCTGGAGGAGACGAGCGGGCGGGACATGGCGGCCTGGTCGCGGTCCTGGCTGCAGACCGCAGGCGTCAACTCCCTCACGCCCCAGGTCCTTCTCGACGGGGACGGCCGTGTCAGCGAGCTGGCGGTCCTCCAGGAGGCGGCCGAGTCGCATCCCGAGCTGCGGCCGCACCGGGTGGCGGTCGGCCTCTACCGGCGCGAGGGCGCGGACGGTCCGCTCGTCCGCTACGCGCGCGCCGAGGTGGACGTCGACGGGCCGCGCACGGTCGTCGGTGAGCTGGCCGGGGCCGACGCCCCCGAGCTGGTCCTCGTCAACGACGACGACCTCACGTACTGCAAGATCCGCTTCGACGAGGGGTCGCTGGACACGCTGCGGGCCCATCTCGGTGACCTCACCGACCCGCTCGCCCGCGCCCTGTGCTGGTCGGCGCTGTGGAACCTGACCCGCGACGCGCTCATGCCCGCGCGGGACTTCGTCGACCTCGTGCTGCGCTTCGCGGGCCGCGAGTCGGACATCGGCGTGCTCCAGACGCTCCACGCGTGGGCGAACTCCGCACTCACCTTCTACGTGGCGCCCGAGTGGCGGGCCACCGGCGGGCAGTTGCTCGCCGAGGGCGCGCTGCGCGAACTGCGCTCCGCCGGGCCCGGCAGCCAGCACCAGCTGACGTGGGCGCGGTTCTTCGCGGCGGTCGCCTCCGGCGAGGACGATCTGCGGTTGCTGCGGGAGCTGCTGGCGGGGACGGAGAAGGTCGACGGGCTTGAGGTGGACCAGGAGCTGCGGTGGGCGTTCCTGGAACCGCTCGCCGCGCACGGTCTTGCGGACGAGTCCGTGCTCGCCGCGGAGCTGGCCCGTGACGACACCGCGTCCGGGAAGCGGCATCAGGTGCGGTGCCTGGCCGCCCGTCCGTCCGCGGCGGTCAAGGCGCAGGCGTGGGCCGCCGTGGTGGAGTCGGACTCGCTGTCCAACGCGCTGGTGGAGGCGACGATCGGGGGGTTCGCGCAGGCGTCGCACCGGGAGCTGACCGCTTCCTACGCGTCGAAGTACTTCGATGTGATCGAGCGGGTGTGGGCGGAGCGGTCGATCCAGATCGGGATGGATGTGGTGCGGGGGTTGTTCCCCTCGCTGCAGGACTCTGCCGGGACCTTGGCCGCTGCCGATGCGTGGCTTGCCTCCCATGGGGAGGCTGCGCCTGCGCTTCGGCGGTTGGTGCTTGAGGCTCGGGACGACCTCGGGCGGGCCTTGCGGGGGCAGGCGTGTGATGGGGCTGCCGCGGGTTGAGTTCGGGTGCGGGTGCGGGTGCGTGGGGGCTGGTCGCGCAGTTCCCCGCGCCCCTAAAAGATTGCGCCGTTCCCCGCGCCCCTTGAAAGACAAAAGACTGCGCCGTTCCCCGCGCCCCTGGCGGTGCCCCTAACGGGGGACGGGGCTTTGTGTGTTGACCTTGGGGGCGTCCATAACAGTTACGGAATTTGGGTAATCGGTGCCGTGACCCCTTGACCGACCAGGGGGTTTCGGCAGTTCGCGGGGTGGACTTTAGGGCGAGGTTGTCCGGTTTTGACGACGGGCTTGTAACAGCGGTTAGGCAGCGGATCAGGCGCGGCAGATTCGAGGTCATGAACCACAACACCCCGCTCTCCCCCCGGCCCCTCCGCCACCTGTCCGACGCCCAGCAGCGCGTCATGACCACCGCGCAGCTGCGGGCGCGGGGCGTCAGCACCGCCGACATCAACGCGCAGTGCCGGCCGGGCGGTTCCTGGCAGCAGCTCCTGCCAGGGGTCTACCTGCTGCGCCCGGGGCCGGCCACCAGCGAGGAGCGGCTGCACGCGGTCCTCATGTACGCGGCCCGCTGCCCCGTCGCGGAACCGGCCGTCCCCGCCCAGCCCGGCGCCGCCGAAGCGCACGCCCCGCAGGGGTACGCCGACGCGATGATCACCGGCCTCGCGGCACTGGCCCTGCACCGCTTCGCGGCCGCTCCCCCGCTGCTCTCCCTGGACCGCGTCGACGTCCTCGTCCCACGGCTGCGACGGCTGCGTTCGACGGGCTGCGTCCGGATCGTCCGTACGCCGGGCATGCCGGAGCCCGTGCAAGTCGGCGGTATCCCCGTGGCGCCCGTGCCGCGTGCGCTGGCCGACGCGGTCGCCGACATCACGGACGCGGGAGTCGTACGCCGACTGCTCACCGAGGCGGTGCGCGGCGGACACTGCGAACCAGCCGCGGTCGTACGGGAGTTGACGCACGCCCGGCTGCTGAGCCGGCCGCATGTGGTGGACGCCGTCGACTCCCTCCTCGCCGAGGGCCGGGCCATCGCCGAGGACCGGCTGTACCGCCTGGTCACGGAACACGGTCTGCCCGACCCCGTCTGGAACGTGGACCTCCGGCTGCCCGGCGGCCCGCTCCTCGGCGGCCTCGACGCGTACTGGCCCGACCACGCCGTCGCCCTCGAACTCGACACCCGGGCCCCGCGCCAGGACGACGACGCGATGTGGTCCGAGTACGCCCGCAAGCGCGAGCACCTGGAGCGCCTCGGCATCACGGTCGTCCACGTCACGCCGAAGAAGCTGCGCGACTCGATGGAACAGCAGGCGACCGTCGTCCGTACGGCTCTGATGGCGTCGGGGGACCGTGATCCTGCGGCCTATGTGGTGGTGCTGCCCCGGTAGGGAGGGCGAGGGAAGCGCCAGGAGGGGAGGGGCCGCCGGGTGTCCGGCGGCCCCCGTCGCTACTTCGGCTGCGGGCAGTACTCCGCCTCGATCACCGCGTCGGTGTCTCCCGACCAGTCGCCGTTGAAGTTGAAGGCGAGCGAGTGGTGGCCGTCCGCCGTCGTCACCGCCTCCGAGTTGGAGCCGTGGATGCCTCCGCCGTGGCCCCAGACGACCACACCGCAGCTCAGCTTCCGCTCGATGAGGCCGAGGCCGTAGCCGGCGTTCGGGATCTCCGCGACCTTGACGGTGGTCTTCATCTCGGCGAGCTGCTTCCCCGGCAGGAGCCTGCCGCGCAGCAGCGCCGAGTAGAAGCGGTTGAGGTCGCCCGAGTCGGAGATCATCTCGCCCGCCGCGGAGGCCAGGGCGGGGTTCAGCTCCGTGACGTCGTAGGTCGGGCCGGTGGCCGTCTCGGCGAGCTTTCCGTACGCGCGGCTGCTGGGTTTCGGCACCTTCGGGTACGTACCCGGGACGAGGGTGCCGTTCAGGCCGAGCGGTTCGATGATGCGCTGCCGGATCTCGTCGCCGTACGAGTGGCCGGTGACCTTCTCGATCACCATGCCGGCCAGGACGTAGTTGGTGTTGGAGTAGTTCCACGAGGTGCCCGGCGCGAAGTCCGGCGCGTGGGACGTCGCGATCCTCACCAGGTCGCGGGGCGGCAGGTGGTCGAAGCGGTGCTCGAAGAAGCCGTCCTTCAGGAAGTACGTGCGGGCGAAGGTGTCGTCCGCCGTGTAGTTGTAGATGCCGCTCGTGTGGTTGAGGAGTTGGCGCAGGGTGATGCGGCGGCCGTCGTGGCCGTTGCCGCTGACCACTCCCGGCAGCCACTTGTCCACGGTGTCGTCCAGGGAGAGGCGGCGTTCCGCTTCCAGCTGGAGTACGACCGTCGAGGTGAACGTCTTCGTGATGCTGCCCACGCGGTAGTGGTCCTTCGCTGAGCGGGGCTTCTTCGTCCTGAGGTCGCCTACGCCCGCGGTGGCCTTCCAGGTGGTGCGGTTTTTGTCGGCCTGGGCTGCGACTCCGGGGACTCCGGCCTCGACGGCTGCGTCCATTGCGCGTCGGGTCGCGCCGTGATCTCTCGCCGGGGGCGAGTCGGCCAGGGCCGCGGGGGTCGCCAGCGCGGCTGCGGCGAGTGTTGCCGCGGTGGTGAGGGCCAGGCGGGTTGCACGTGCGGTGCGGGGTGACATGGTGAGGTCCCTTCGTCGTGATGCCGACGGGAGGGACCTGGTGGGTGCGGTGTGGGTTGCCTTCGGCTGGGGTGGTTGGGCCGGATTCGGCCGTGTTGTGTGGGGGTCGGGGGGTTGTGTGTCGGGTGCGGGTGCGTTGCGGCTGGTCGCGCAGTTCCCCGCGCCCCTAAAAGATTGCGCCGTTCCCCGCGCCCCTAAGGGCAAAAGACTGCGCCGTTCCCCGCGCCCCTGAAGACAAAAGACTGCGCCGTTCCCCGCGCCCCTTGGGGCTGCGCCCCTGGAAAGCCGGTCAGGCCTTGTTCAGTAGCAGTTCCGTGTTGCGGTCTTTTGGGGTTCCGCTCAGGTCCGTTCGGGCGCCTGGGGCGTTGAAGGAGAGTTCTCGGTACAGGGCTGCCAGGCCTGTCTGGGAGAGGTCCGTGAAGTCCGTGTCGTGGGGGGCCGCGGACTCGATCAGCGTGGTGAACAGGGAGATCGTGCCGTCGTGGTTGTCGGCGATCTCGATCACACGGGCGAGCTGCGGGAAGTCGACGTGGGAGGCGGTGGAGACCTCCCAGAAGGAGCGGCCGTCGGGGCCGGGGTGCGGGGTGACGGCGTTCTTGTGGCTGTGGCCGTTCACCCAGGCCAGCACCGGGCGGTGGGCGCCGAGCACGGAGAGCACCTGGTCGCCGCCGTGCCGCCGCTCCCCCGGGTGCGCCGGGTCCTCGCGGAGGTTGCGCATGGATTTGCTCGTGTGGTGGCTGAAGACGATGACGTGTTCCTTGTTCTTCTGGGCCGCCTTCAGCGTGCGCTCCAGCCAGCGCAGCTGGGCCGTGCCGATCGAGCCCTCGTAGTGGCCGCCCGGGTCGGTGGTGTCGAGGCTGATGCCGAGGACGTCGTCCGCGATCCGGAACGTGTAGTACTGGGTCTTCGCGGCGAGGTTGGCCTGCGAGTAGCCGTGTCCGACGGGGCCGACGCCCGCGTGGGCCGGGTCGAGATGCGCCTGGAGGTACTCGGTGGGGGTGAAGGGGGCACGGGCCTCGTCCGGGGTGACCGAACGCATCCTGCGCGTCTGGGACTTGAGCATCTCCTTGAAACCGGCGCCCTTGGGGTCGCCGCCCTTCTTGACGTTCTTCCAGATGGCGGTGCCGACCGACTCGTCGAGCGTCATCAGCTTCCTGCCGCCGACCGCGAACTCGGCGAAGAAGGAGTCGCCGGGCGCGTAGCAGCCGCCGGGCAGCGAGTCGTGGTTGCCGACCGTGGAGTACCAGGGCAGGTTGAGGCCGGGGCTGCGTACCTCGCGGATCGCGGCGGCGAGGAAGCCCTCGATCCGGGGGAAGCCGAGCTGCTTGTCGGCGTCGCGCAGGGCCGCGTCGGGCTGCCAGTACAGCTTGAGGTCACTGTTCTGGACGCCTTCGTAGCGGGCCGGGTCACCGGAGTTGGGGGTGATGCGGCCACCGCTCATCACCTTCAGGAACCAGTCCAGTTCCGTCTTGGCGTTGTTGTCGGTGTTGTCGCCGGTGGTCATCACGAAGTGCAGCGGGGAGCCGGTGACGGGGGCGCCGCGCAGTGCGTTGACCCGCTCGACGAGCGAGACCGCACCGGCCACCGACAGGGACTCCTGCGGACGCCAGGCGCTGGCGGTCTGGGCGCGCAGGTACTCGTACCGCAGCGGGTGCTGTACGTCGACCAGGTGGAGGTCGGTGAACTGCACGAACGCGGCGAGGGCGGTGCGCCGCCCGTCCCGGCCGGACTTCGGGGCGGCCAGGTCGCCGCGGACGACGCGGGACCAGGCGGGTCCGTCGCCGAGCCGCCGGTAGCCGGAGCCCGGGCGTGCGGTCGCGATGGTCGAGAGGGTGGTGCCCCGGGTGTAGGGGGCCAGGGGTGCGGCCGGCGCCCTGCGGGAGACGGCGACGGGCTGCCCCTGGGTGGCGGCGGTGTGGGTGGCGGCCTCGCTCGTTCCCGGGCGCAGCGCGAAGCCGATGCCCGCGGAGAGGGACACCGCCCCGGTGGCGGCCAGGAAGGCGCGGCGGTCACGAGCGGCGGTGGCGACAGAGCGTATGCGCGACATGGCGCGGTCTCCCCTGGTGCGGCGCGTCAGCAGTGGTCGCGGTCGGTCCGCTGACGCGAACTTCCCGCTCGTACTTGATGGTTGGCACCGGGGGTGACCTGCGCGTTAACTGGGCGGCAACGGGCAGCGCCGATCGCCGTACGTCGATCTTGGACTACCCTCCGCGTCCACCGAGCCCTCCTCGAACGGAGGCGAGCCGGTCACTCCACGTTCATCTGGCGGGGTAGGGGGCAGGTTCCGCAGCCCTCTGTCAGGTGGCGGCCGGATGTTCTCAGGTGTCCGCCGGGTGTTCGGGAATGCCGGTCACCCGGCCGGGTCCGGGGCGCTCCCGCCACAGGGCGAGTCCCACGTCGACCAGTCCCACGCGTTCCAGCGCGGGCACCTCGTCGAGGGGGTGCCAGGCCGCCATGTCGGTCGAGCCGTCGGACTCGTGGCGCAGTGCGCCGCCGGTCACCCGGGCCTCGTAGACGATCCGCAGGCCCTGGAAGTCGGCGGCGCCGACGCGGCGCGGATAGGTGCGCAGGATCGAGTCGACGCCGAGCAGGGTGACCGGTTCGACGGTGTACCCGGTCTCCTCCTCGGCCTCGCGGATCACGGTGTCGTACGGGTCCTCGCCGTGGTCCATGCCGCCGCCGGGCAGGGTCCACCGCCTGCTGCCGTCCCGTGCCACCCAGCGGGCGAGGAGCATCCGCCCGTCGCTCACACACACGGCGTAGGCCGCCACCCTCAACTCCTTGCGCATGGCCAGACGTTACGACAGGGACACCCGCACGTCCCGGTTTGGCCGGAGATCGGCCCCATGACGTATGGCGGAATTACGCCATGAACAGTTCACGTCACGGTCAGCTCTCCCCAAACTTCCGTTTCTTACGTAAAGCTGAGCGGTCATCCGGGTTCACATTCCGGACTGACGCGATCGGTCCGACGTCGATCCGATCGTGAACGGACTTTTCCTTTACTCACAAGGATGCTGATGACCCTCCACTCTCAGCGCGCTCCGATCAGCGGGGCGAGACGCGCGGCACGCATAGCCGTCGCCGCCGGACTCGTGGCCGCCCTCTCCGCGGCGGGGCCGATACCCATGGCCTTCTCCGCGGACGACCCGGGCACCCCCGCCGGCACACCGGTCAAGTCGGCCGGCGGCAAGCTCGGTTCGGCCGACGCCGACCTCCTCGCCGAGGCGCAGGCGTCCGGCGACAAGAACGTCACGATGATGATCGCCACCGCGCCGGGGCAGACCGAACAGGTCGCAGGGCAGCTCGACGCGGTGAAGGGCGGCTCGGTCGGCCGCACCTACGACAAGCTCGGCTACGTCCGCGCGACCGTCCCGACCGCCAAGGCCGAGTCGGCCATCGCCGCGGCCTCCAAGCTCTCCTCCGTGCACGGCATCGACCTGCGCCAGGAGATCGAGCTGGACGACCCGACCCCGTCGGGCGACCGGGCCAAGGGCGCCAAGAAGACCCCGACCGCCGGAACCTACCCGGCGCCCGGCAGGAACACCCCCGCCGAGAACCCGTACAACCCGTCCTTCGAGACGGGTGCCGTCGACTTCGTGAAGAAGAACCCGAAGGCGGACGGCCGCGGTATCACCATCGGCATCCTCGACTCCGGTGTCGACGTGGCGCACCCGGCGCTGCAGAAGACGACGACCGGCGAACGCAAGATCGTCGACTGGGTGACGGCGACCGACCCGCTGGTCGACGGCGACGCGACCTGGCGCGCGATGGTCAACGCCCGCTCGGGCCCGGTCTTCACCTACGACGGCGAGAGCTGGAAGGCGCCCGCCGGGAACTACGCGGTCAGCCGCTTCCGTGAGTCCGCGTCCACCGGCGGCGACGCGAACGGCGACCTGAACCGCGACGGCGACACGACCGACAGCTGGGGCGTGCTCTACGACGCCGCCGCGGGGACGGTCCGCGTCGACCTGAACGACAACAACGACTTCACGGACGACGCGCCGATGAAGCCGTACAAGGACGGGTACCAGATCGGTTACTTCGGTACCGACGACCCGGCCACCGAGATCGCCGAGCGCGTGCCGTTCGTCGTGGAGATCCGCAAGGACGTCCCGATGGACCCCCTGGGCGGTGACTGGGTCGGCAAGAAGTCCGACTTCGTCAACATCGGCATCATCGAGTCCGAGCACGGCACGCACGTCGCCGGCATCACCGCCGCCAACAAGCTGTTCGGCGGGAAGATGAACGGCGCGGCGCCCGGCGCCAAGCTCGTCTCCTCGCGCGCCTGCACCTGGAGCGGCGGCTGCACGAACGTCGCGCTCACCGAGGGCATGATCGACCTCGTCGCCAACCGCGGCGTCGACATCGTGAACATGTCGATCGGCGGTCTGCCCGCGCTCAACGACGGCAACAACGCGCGCGCCGAGCTCTACACGCGTCTCATCGACACCTACGGCGTGCAGCTGGTCATCTCGGCCGGCAACTCCGGCCCCGGCGCCAACACGATCGGCGACCCCGGCCTCGCCGACAAGGTCATCTCGGTCGGCGCGTCCATCTCCAAGCAGACCTGGGCGTCCAACTACGGCTCGGCCGTCGAGAAGAAGTACGCGATGCTGCCCTTCTCCTCGCGCGGCCCGCGTGAGGACGGCGGCTTCACGCCGACGCTGACCGCGCCCGGCGCCTCCATCAACACCACGCAGACCTGGTTCCCCGGCGGCCCGGTCGCCGAGGCGGGCTACTCCCTGCCGCCCGGCTACTCGATGCTGCAGGGCACCTCGATGGCGTCCCCGCAGGCCGCGGGCGCGTCCGCGCTGCTGCTGAGCGCCGCGAAGCAGAAGCGCATCGACCTGACGCCGGCCAAGCTGCGCACCGCGCTGACCTCGACCGCCGACCACATCAGCGGCACGCAGGCGTACGCGGAGGGCGCGGGCCTCATCGACATCGAGGACGCCTGGAAGTCGATCCGTGACGGCGCCACCGCCCACGAGTACACGGTCAAGGCCCCGGTCGACACCGCGATCGACTTCGCGCTCAAGACCCCGGGCTTCGGCACCGGCCTCTACGACCGCGAGGGCGGTCTGAAGGCCGGCCAGAAGAAGACGTACGACGTCACCGTGACCCGTACGACCGGCGCGGACCGTGCGATCCGGCACGAGCTGAGCCTGGAGAACAACCGGGACCACACGTTCCGGATCGTCGGCAAGGACGAGATCTCGCTGCCGCTGAACAAGCCGGTGACGGTCAAGGTCGAGGCCAGGCCCGAGAACGCCGGTCTGACCAGCGCGATCCTGGAGGTCGACGACCCGCGCACCGAGGGCGTCGACAAGCAGGTCCTCACCACCGTCGTGGTCTCCGCGCCGCTGGCCGCCGCGCAGAAGTACGCCTACGCGGCGTCCGGCAAGGTCCAGCGCAACTCCTCCACGTCGTACTTCGTGACCGTGCCCGAGGGCGCCAAGAACCTTGAGGTCGCGATCGGCGGGCTGAAGACCGGGAGCCAGACCCGGTTCATCGCCATCCACCCGTACGGCGTCCCGGTCGACAACACGTCGACGCCGTACTGCTACAACAACTACCTCGACGGCAACGGCTGCCGCCCCGACCTGCGGTCCTACAGCGACCCGCAGCCGGGCGTCTGGGAGATCGAGGTCGAGTCGCGCCGTACGTCGCCGCTGCTCGACAACCCGTACAAGCTGAACGTCGAGGTGCTGGGCGCCGAGTTCGACCCGGCCGTCGTGACCGTCCCCGACGCCAAGGTCGGTACGCCGACCCCGGCCTCCTGGAAGGTGACGAACAAGCTCGCCGCGGTCGACGGTTCCCTCAAGGGCGGTCCGCTCGGCTCCTCCAAGAGCACGCGGCCGACCATCGCCCAGGGCGCCACGGACACCGTCACGGTGGACGTGCCCGCGGGCGCCGAGTCGCTCGACGTGAGCATCGGCAACGTCTCCGACGCCGCCGCCGACCTCGACCTGTCCGTCTACGACGCGCAGGGCAACGAGGTCGGTTCGTCCGCGGACGGCGACTCGGAGGAGGCCGTCTCCGTGCCGTCGCCCGCCGCCGGTACGTACACCGTGCTGGTCGCCGGCTACTCGGTCCCGGCGGGCACCACCGCGTACGACTACCTGGACGTGTACTTCGCGCCGTCGCTCGGACAGGTGGAGGTCGCCGCGACGCCGGTGAAGCTCGCCACCGGCGCCTCGACGTCGGTCACCGCGCAGGTCGTCGCGAACGCGGCGCCGCCGGCCGGCCGGACGTTCTTCGGGCGGGTGCAGCTCGTGAACGCGCGGGGCACCGCGGCCGGCACGGGCAGCGTCCTGATCGAGAAGGTCACGCCGTAGTCTCCGGCAGGCACTGACCCCTGCGGCAGGCACTGACACAGAGGGCGGGCGTCCGGTTCGACCGGGCGCCCGCCCTCCGCGTTCCCCCTCTCGGGCCCGCTCAGCCCCCGCCGCCCTCCGGTCCCGTGCACTCCATGCCACGCGCCCCCGGCAGGGCCTCGACGATCTCCTTACGGGCATCGGCGATCCCCCGGCCGGTCTCGTAGTCCGGCCGGTCCCGCGGATACAGCGGCACCCGCACCAGCGTGTACGTGCCGGTCCTCAGGTCTTCCCGCGCCTCCTCGGGCAGCGTGACGGCGAGCGTCGGGTGGTCCGCCGCCGACTGCTCGGGCCGGTAGTAGCGCTTCACCTTCAGAACGACGCGTACGTCCCCCTCACCCGCGGAGGTGATGCTCCGCACGGTCCCCTCGGCGAGGATCCGGGAGCACGCGAGACGCATCTCGGGCGGGTACGCCGCCGTGTCGCCCCCGCCGTCCCCGCCGCCCTCGCTCTTCGCGGCCGACGAGTCGCTCTTGGAGCCCGCGTCGCTGTCCGCGCCCCCCGCGCCGCCTCCCTGCACGCCGAGCCACACCAGGCCGCCGAGGAGCGCCGTGCCCGCCGCGATCACGAGGGCGCCCATGGCCGCTCCCGCGTAGCGCCGGGACCGGTGCGGCTTCCGGGGCCCCGCCCCCTGCCTGGGCGCTCCCGGCGGCCTCAGCGGCGCGGACGCCCGGGACGGCCCCGCCCTCCGGCCGTCCCCCGGCCGCCCGGGGTCCGTCGCCGCGGCCGGGAGTCCGCCGTCCGGTGGTGCGTCGGCCGGTGGTGCGTCGGCCGGTGGTGCGTCGGCCAGGGTGTCGCCCATGATCCGCAGGTGTTCCCTGAGCAGGGCCACGTCCGCGACGGCCGACCGGTGCTCCGCCATGAAACCCGCGTCGTCGCGGGCCCTCTCGGGCAGGGGTTCGTCCGTGAGCGCGGCGAGCAGCGCGTCGATGCCCTCGTACGCGGCTTCTTCGTACTCGGCTCCTCCGTACTCGGGCATGTCACACCACCTCGTCCTCGTGCAGGCGGGTGCGCAGCGCGCGGACCGCCGAGTGCAGCCTGCTCTTGACCGTGCCCTCCGGGATGCCGAGCTCCTCGGCGATGCCCCGCACGGGCAGGTCGGCGTAGAAGCGCAGCACGAGGATCTGCCGCTGGGATTCGGGCAGCTCGTCCAGGCCCTGGGCCACCGCGAGCGACAGCACCTTCGTCTCCTCGCCCGAGTCGCCCCCGGTGTGCCCGGCGGGCCGCAGCGAGGCCAGCCGTTCACCGATCCGCTCCTGCCGGCGCCTGGCCCGGTGCCAGTCCATGGCCAGGTTCGAGGCGACGACCGCCGCCCACGCCGACACGTCACGCGGCGCCTCGGCCCCGCTCGCCGCCCGCTCCAGGAGCCGCAGACGGACCTGCTGCACCCCGGCCGGCCGGTGCGGGTGCGGCACGCCCCCGAGCCCGTGCACGGCCCGCACCCCAAGCGC
>NZ_JBHWZP010000244.1:0-14152 GCF_042728395.1 Streptomyces sp. NPDC060205 | reverse complement strand
GCCACCGCGGCCGGGCCCGAGGTCGTGTCCGCGCCGGGGGCGAGCGGGCCCCGGACAGATGGAATCGGCGCCGCGGCCGGGGCCCCGATAACCAGTGACGCCGTGTCCGACCCCTGTGCGATGCTCGGCGCTGTGGAGACCAGGTCCGTCAGTCCGGTCTTCGTCGGCCGGACCGACGAACTGGGCGTACTGAACGACGCGCTCGCCCGTGCCGCCGCGGGCGAGCCCCAGGCGCTGCTCCTCGGCGGTGAGGCCGGTGTCGGAAAGACCCGCCTCATCGAGGAGTTCGCGGCGGGCGCCTGCCGCGAGGGCGCCGTCGTGGCCGTCGGCGGCTGCGTCGAGATCGGCGCCGACGGACTGCCCTTCGCCCCCTTCTCCACCGCCCTGCGGGCCCTGCGCCGCCACCTGCCCGACGCGCTCGCCGCCGCCGCCGCGGGCCAGGAGGAGGAACTGGCCCGGCTGCTGCCCGAGTTGGGGGAGACCACCCGCGGGCGGCACGACGAGGACGGCATGGCCCGCCTCTTCGAACTCACCGTCCGCCTCCTGGAACGCGTCGCCGCCGAGCGCCCCGTCGTCGTCCTCCTGGAGGACCTGCACTGGGCGGACGCCTCCACCCGCCACCTCCTCGCCTACCTCTTCCGGACCCTGCGCAGCGGCCACCTCCTCGTCGTCGCCACCTACCGCGCCGACGACATCCACCGCCGCCACCCCCTGCGCCCGCTGCTCGCCGAACTCGACCGGCTGCGCACCGTCCGGCGGATCGAGCTGCGCCGCTTCACCCGCGCCGAGGTCGCCCGCCAGATCGCCGGAATCTTCGGCTCCGAGCCCGACGAGGTCCAGGTCGACGACATCTTCGCCCGCTCCGACGGCAACGCCTTCTTCGTCGAGGAACTGGCCGTCGCCGCCCTCGACGGCTGCGCCACCGGCCTCACCGACTCCCTGCGCGATCTGCTCCTCGTGCGCGTCGAGAGCCTGCCCGAGAGCTCCCAGCGGGTCGCCAGGATCGTCGCCGAGGGCGGCTCGACCGTGGAGTACCGGCTGCTCGCGGCCGTGGCCCGGCTCTCTGAGGACGACCTCATCGAGGCGCTGCGGGCCGCCGTCGGCGCCAACATCCTGCTCGCGACGCCCGACGGCGACGGCTACCGCTTCCGGCACTCCCTGGTGCGCGAGGCCGTCGGCGACGACCTGCTCCCCGGCGAGCGCTCCCGCCTCAACCGCCGCTACGCACAAGTCCTGGAAGCCGACCCCTCACTCGTCCCGGCCGGTGAGCGCGCCGCCCGGCTGGCCAGCCACTGGTACCACGCGCACGACGCCGCCAAGGCCCTGCCCGCCGTCCTCGACGCCTCCGTCGCGGCCCGCCGCCGCCACGCCTACTCGGAGCAGGTACGCCTCCTGGAACGGGCGATGGAGCTGTGGGACACCGCCCCCGAGCCCGTACGCGCGGCACTGCGCACCGGCGACTACAGCGAGGCCTACCCGCCCCCACCGCCCGCAGTGCGCGGCGAGGGCGACGCCGACCGCGACCCGGCCACCACCCCGCTGCACTATCTCGACCTCCTGGCCGAGGCGGCCGTGGCGGGCCGGTTCTGCGGCGAACGCAAACGCGCGCTGAAGATGACCAAGCGGGCCCTGCACCTCCTGGAGGACCGGCAGGACCCCCTGCGCGCCGCCTGGTTCTGGATCCAGCGCTCCCGTCTCGTCGAAGGACAGGGCCTCGGCGACGGCTGGCAGGAACTGGGCACCGCGCAGGACCTCGTCCGGGGACTGCCGCCGTCCGAGGTGCACGCCGACGTCCTCGCCCATGTCGCCAACTGGCTGATGGTGCACCGGCCCGGCCCGGACGCCCTCCAGGCCGCCGAACGCGCCGTGCAGTACGCCCGCATGGTCGGAGCCCGCGACATCGAGCTGAACGCCCGCCTCACCCTGGGCGGACTCCTGGTCGAGTCCGGCGACATCGGCGCCGGACTCGCCGAGGTGCACGACGTCAAGGAACGGGCCACGGAACTCGGCGCCGCCTACGTGATGGGCCGCGCCCATGTGAACCTCCCCTCCCACCTGGAGGGCGTCGGCCGCTCCCAGGAAGCCGTCGGCATCCTGGAGGAAGGCGTCCGGCTCACCCGCAGATACGGGCTGCTGGACACCGAGGCCTGGGTCTGGGGCAACCTCGGCGAGTCCCTCTTCTCGCTGGGCCGCTGGCCCGAAGCCGCCGAAGCCGGATACAACTCCGAGCGTGTCGGCCAGAGCGCCAAACCCCGGGGCTTCCGCACCATGCTCCACGCCCGCCTGGAGCTCGCCCGGGGCGACCTGACCACCGCACGCGCCCGCCTGGCCGAGGCCCGAGGCCACTTCGGCACCCACGACGCCGTGCCCCAGAACGCGCTGCCGCTGACCACCCTCGCGATCGGCATCGCGGCCGGTGAGGGCCGCCTCCAAGACGCCCGCACCGAACTGGACGAGGCACTGGGCCTCGGCTTCCCGCCGGGCACCCAGCGCTACGGCTGGCCCCTGCTGCTCGCCGCGGCGACCGCGGAGGCCGACGCCCGCGGACTGCCCGCCGCCGAACCGGGCCGCGCCGACCTCGTCGAACGGCTGCGCACGACCGCCAAGTCCCTCGCCACGAACGTGCCCGTATGGCAGGCGCACGAGCGCTGGGTACGCGTCGAACTGCTGCGTGCCGAGAGCCGGGACACCCCGGACGACTGGTCCGAGGTCGTCACGGCCTTCGAACCGCTGGAGCGCCCGTACGACCTCGCCCGCGTCCGGCACCGTCTCGCGGAGGCCCTGCTGGGCTCCGGCGGCACGGAGGAGGAGCGGGCCCGCGCCACCGAGCTGCTGCGGCTGGCCCGGGCCGTCGCCGACCACCTCGGCGCACGGCCGCTGGCCGAGGCCGTCGCCCTGCTCGCCCAGCGCGCCCGCCTCACCCTCGCCCGCTCGCCCGGGCGGACCCAGCTCGCTCCCGCCGACCCGGCCGAGGCGCTCGGCCTCACCAGCCGCGAGCGGGACGTCCTGCGCCTGGTGGCCGTCGGCCGCACGAACCGCCAGATCGCCGAGGAGCTCTTCATCTCCCCGAAGACCGCCAGCGTCCACGTCTCGAACATCCTGGCCAAGCTCGGCGTCTCCGGCCGGGGCGAGGCGGCGGCCGTCGCGCACCGGATGCGGCTGTTCCCGCCGGAGACGGCCGCCGCCCGCCCGACCGGACGAGCAGGCTGACTTCCACGCGGTGAGGTTTACGCTGTAAGAGACGCCGGGCCGAAGGAGCCGCTGTGTTCAACATGATCGAGAATCTCTTCGCACCGGGCCGCAAGCACACCGACGACGAGAACAAGCGGCTGGAACTGACCCGCGTGGATCTGAACGACGGTGACCCCGGACGCGGCCCCATAGACCTGACCTCGGGCAAGGTGGTCGTCCGCCCGCCGACACAGCCCACGGGGGAGCGGGACGAGCTGGACGGGCAGGACGGGCCGCGGGCGCAGGACGACCCGGAAGCGCCCGTCTAGGCATCCGGTTTCGCCTCACGCCACCACACTCCACCCCGCCTCACTTCACCTGCAGCTCCAGGATCCGGTCGTCCCCGCCGCCAGGGGTCCCCCTTCCGTCCGTCTCGCTCGTGACCAGCCACAGCTTGTCGCCGCCCGCCGACACCACCGTGCGCAGCCGGCCGTACTTCTCCGCCAGGAAGGCCTGGGGCTTCGCCGACTCCTCCGTGCCCCTGAGCGGGATGCGCCACAGCCGCTTGCCGCGCAGCCCCGCCATCCAGACGGAGCCCTCCGCGTAGGCGATACCGCTCGGAGAGGCCTCGTCGGTGCTCCACTGGTCGATCGGGCTCTCGTACTTCGCGTCGTCGGACTTGCCTTCCACATCGGGCCAGCCGTAGTTGCCGCCCGGCTTGATGTGGTTCAGCTCGTCCCAGGTGTCCTGGCCGAACTCCGAGGCGAACAGCCGCTGCTTGGAATCCCAGGCGAGGCCCTGCACATTGCGGTGCCCGTACGAGTAGACGGGCGAGTCGAACGGGTTGCCCGGGGCCGGCTCGCCCTCCGGGGTCAGGCGCAGGATCTTGCCGCCCGTCGACTTCTTGTCCTGCGCCAGCTCGGTGACATAGGTCTCGCCCGTGCCCACGTACAGCATCTTGTCCGGGCCGAAGGCGATCCGGCCGCCGTTGTGGTTCGTGCCCTTGGGGATGCCCCGGAACACCGTGTCGGGGGCGCCCAGGCGCTCACCGGCGGGCCTCTTCGCGTCGTACTGCATGCGCACGATGCGGTTGTCCGAGTCCGAGGTGAAGTAGGCGTAGACCATGTGGTCCGATGCGTACGTCGGGGACAGGGCCAGGCCCATCAGGCCGCCCTCGCCGCCGGGGGCGACCCCGGGCACCGAGCCGACCTCGGTCTTCTTGCCGGTCTTCTCGTCGACCAGGGTGATCGTCCCCTCGTCGCGCGAGGACACCAGGAGGCCGCCCTCGGGCAGGGCCGCCAGGCCCCAGGGTGTCTTGAGGCCCTCGGTGACGGTCCGCACGACCTTCACGGAGCCCTTGGCGGGCGGCGCCTCCTCGGCCGCCCGCTCGGAGGCCGGGGGAGAGGTGGCGGGCTTCGGAGAGACCCAGGGCATGCCCCCGCCGCCGTCCGAACTCCCCCCGTCGTCCGAGGAGCATCCGGCCGCCAGCAGGAGCGTGGCTGCGGCCAACACGGCCGTCACAGCTCGTCGTTGCACGATGCGGGATCCCTTCGACGTGGCAGGTTCTACTTTTCATACACCGCCCGGGTCTCCCGGGTTCCCGATCACGGACACCGAATCGCCGGACCCGCGCCCGAACCGGGCGATTGCGGGCCGGAACCCCGGCCGGGCTGGGCCGGAACCCCGGCCGGGCCGGACCGGAACCCCGGCCCGGCCCCGGAGTCCCGCTCAGTCCCAGGACCCCAGCGCCGCGGGCAGTTCCGCCACCTCGGCGAGATCCTCCGCCGTCAGCCGCAGCCCGGCCGCCGCCGCGTTCTCCGCGGCCCAGCACTCCCGCTTGGTCCCGGGCACCGGAACCACCTGCTCCCCGCGCGACAGCACCCACGCGAGAGCCACCTGCGCGGGGGTGACGTCCGCGCCCCGCGCCCCGGCCGAGTGACGGGCGGCGATGCGGCGCAGACCGACGACGATCGGCTGGTTCGCGGCCATCATCTCGGCGGTGAACCGGGGATGCCTGGCCCGCAGGTCGTCGGGCTCGAACCCCTCGCCGGGAGTGAGCGTCCCGGTCAAGAAGCCGTTGCCGAGCGGCATCGCGGCGAGGAAACCGACCCCGCGCGCCTCGCACCACGGCAGCAGGGACTCCAGTGCCTCCGGCGACCACACCGACAGCTCGGCCTGAACCGCGCTCACCGGGAAGACCTGCTGCACCCGCTCCAGTTTCCGTATCGTCCCGTCGTGCAGCCGCGCACCCGGCCGGCGGCCGGCCCGGGCGCCCACCGCGCACAGCCCCAGAGCCCGCACCTTCCCGGCCGTGACCAGTTCCGCCATCGCGCCCCAGGTCTCCTCGACCGGCACCTCCGGGTCCTCGCGGTGCAGTTGGTAGAGGTCTATGACATCCGTCTGCAGTCGGCGCAGCGAGGCGTCGCACGCCCGCTTCACATAGCCGGGGCGGCCGTTGGCCACGATGTGCTGCTCACCCACCAGCAGGCCGACCTTGGTCGACACGAAGGCCTCCGCGCGCCGCTCCTTCAACGCGCGGCCCACCAGCAGCTCATTGGTGAACGGCCCGTACATGTCGGCGGTGTCCAGGAGCGTGGCCCCCCGGTCCAGGGCCGCGTGCACGGTGCGCAGCGACTCGGCACCCCGCTGCCGCGAACCCGAGTACGCCCAGTTCATCGGCATGCACCCGAGACCGACAGCCCCCACTTCGAGCGCCGCCGCCCCGATCGTCCTGCGCTCCACCTGGCCGTGCCCTCCCTTTACTGGCACCCCAAACTAACCTCTGCGTCCACGGGCGCTTCGCATAGCCTCCTGACCATGACGTACGAAGTGTGGCTCCCGTTTCCCCCGGACGAACTCGACGGCCTTCCCGAAGGCCTCGACTACCGCTACTGGAACGGTGAGGAGGACTTTCCCGCCGACCCCGCCGACTGCGCCTTCTACGTCGTGCCCTACATGAAGGGCGCCGACATCTCGGTGCGGCCCCTGGCCGCCATGACCTCCGTGCAGGTCGTGCAGACCCTGTCGGCCGGCATCGACCACGTCCAGCCGGGCCTCGAACTGCTCCCCGACGGTGTGCAGTTGTGCAACGCGCGCGGTGTGCACGACGCGAGCACCGCCGAACTCGCCCTCACCCTGATCCTCGCCTCGCTGCGCGGCATCCCCGACTTCGTCCGCGGTCAGGACAGCGAGGAGTGGCGGTCCGGGTTCCGTCCCGCGCTCGCGGACAAGAGCGTTCTCATCGTCGGCTACGGAGCGGTGGGTTCGGCCATCGAGGACCGGCTCGCGCCGTTCGAGCTCGCGCGGGTGGCGCGCGTCGCGCGCTCCGCACGTGAGACCGCGCGCGGCCCCGTGCATCCGATTTCCGCCCTGCGGGAGCTCCTGCCGGAAGCCGACGTGGTGGTGCTCATCACGCCGCTCACCGAGCAGACGAAAGGCCTGGCCGGAGCCGACTTCCTGGCCCGGATGAAGGACGGGGCGCTCCTCGTGAACGTGGCCCGCGGCGGTGTCGTCGACACCAAGGCGCTCCTCGCCGAGCTGGAGAGCGGCCGGCTCCGGGCGGCCCTGGACGTCACCGACCCCGAACCGCTGCCGCCGGGGCACCCCCTGTGGCACGCCCCGAACGTGCTCATCAGCCCTCATGTGGGCGGCCCCACCTCCGCGTTCCTCCCACGGGCCCGGCGGCTCCTCCTGGACCAGTTGAACCGCTTCGTGAACCGGGAGCCACTGCGGAACGTGGTCCTTACGACGGGCTCGTAGTCCTCCCTGCTCCCGTCCGGGCACGCACGGCGGGCACTCGTGGGTACCCTCCGCATTCCACCGAACGCGCGCCGTGTCCAATTCCCCGTCGACCGTCACGGAGCGTAGAGGAACTATGTCCCTGAGTGACGAGACTGGTGTATCGTCCCGACAGGGGCTGCGCCGCGCACCATCCGGCGCCGGGGACTGAGAGACAGCAACAGCGAGGGGGGCGACGGGCGATGCACGGCCTATGGACCAACGATCCGACGCGACGGGGCCGCCGACGGCGACCCTGGTGTCCACCCGCGCGCAGATGCGGCCACAGCGGCCATCACCACCGCCGGCCGAGCGGTCGCAGGCGTCACGCGCATCCGGCGCACCGGGACCAGAGGGACTCGGGGGCGGCTCGGCCCGGAGAGACACAGTGAGCTCCCCGGGGGCCGTGCTGACCCGCGGTCAGGTAACCGGGGGCGGGACGGGCATGGTCCCGCAACTCGTGCTGGCCCTGATGTGCGCGGGATACGCCGTCGGTTCCGCGCTCGGCTGGGGCTCACCACGACTGGCCCTGATCATGGGCGACTTCGGGCTGAGCGCGGCGGCCGCCACCGCGGCCGTCTCCTGCTTCCTCTGCGCCCGCACCCGGCGCAGCCGCTTTCGACCCGCATGGCTGCTCTTCTCGCTCTCCTCCACGATGGCGGCGGTGGGCAACTTCGTCTGGGGCTGGTACGAGGTAGTCCTGCAGATCCAGGTGCCCAGCCCCAGCTGGGCGGACCTGTTCTTCCTGTGCTTCGCCCCACCGGCCATCGTGGGACTGCTCGTCCTGGCCAAACGGCCGGTGAGCAAGGCCGGCTGGGTCTGCCTGGGACTCGACGCCTGGCTGATCGGCGGCTCGCTGCTCACGCTCTCCTGGAGCCTCGCGCTCGCCCAGGCGGCCAAGGCGGAGGAACCGAGCGTCCCCCACACCGCGCTGTCGCTCGCCTATCCGCTGCTCGACATCGCTCTCGTGAGCATGGTGCTCGCACTGCACTTCAGGCGGTCGGCGGTGAACCGCTCCGCGGTGAACACCGCGATCGGTGCGCTGGCCCTGACGGTGATGTGCGACGCCCTGTTCACCTCGCCACTGCTCCACAACGACTACCGCTCGGGGCAGTTGCTCGACGCGGGCTGGTTCGCCGGCTCACTGCTGCTCGCCTACGCCCCCTGGATGGGGCAGGGGCACGGACACACGGAAGAAGAGGGGCACACGCGCGTGGTGTACGGCTACGTGCCCGGGCCCCGGCAGGGACAACCGGCACACGTGCCCCTCCAGGAGGGAGGTCACAGTCGGTATCCCCTCGGTCGGCCCATCAGCAGTTCGCTGGCGGCGCTCACCCCCTACCTGGCCGCCGCCGTCTGCACGCTGGGGATTCTCTACAACGTGCTCAACGGCCGCAGCGTCGACCGCGTGGTGCTCGTCACCGGCGGCACGGTCGTGCTCGCCCTCGTCGTGCGCCAGGGCATCATGCTCGTCGACAACATCACCCTCACGCACGAACTGGCGCAGAAGGAGAACCACTTCCGCTCCCTGGTGCAGGGCTCCAGCGACGTCATCATGATCGCCGCACCGAACGGCATCCTGCGGTACGTCAGCCCGGCCGCCGCCGGGGTCTACGGACGGCCCGCCGAGGAACTGGTCGGCTCCGAACTGGCCACGCTGATCCACCCGGAGGACCTGGGCTGCGTGGTGCACGAGGTGCGCCGCTTCCTCGCCGCCAGCCCCGCGGAGGAACCCACCACCCGCATAGAGTGCCGCTTCCGGTCCGGCGGCGGAGGCTGGCTCAACGTCGAGTCGACCGTCAACCGCCACCACGGCGGCCTCATCTTCAACAGCCGTGACGTGACCGAACGGGTCCGCCTGCAGGCCCAGTTGCAGCACAACGCCGAACACGACCCGCTCACCGACCTGCCCAACCGCGCCCTGTTCACCCAGCGCGTCGGACAGGCGCTCTCCGGCCGCCGCTCCTCCGACCACGGCACCGCCGTGCTCTTCATCGACCTCGACGGCTTCAAGGCGGTCAACGACACCATCGGCCACCAGGCCGGTGACGAACTCCTCGTGCAGGCCGCCCGCAGGCTCCAGGACGCGGTCCGCAAGGGGGACACCGCCTCCCGGCTCGGCGGCGACGAGTTCGCCGCCCTGATCGTCGGCGACGGCTCCCGCGACCGCACCGCGCGCGAGCGTCACATCTTCGAACTCGCCGACCGGCTGCGCACGACCCTGTCGCAGCCCTACCTCATCGACGGCAACGATGTCCGGGTCGCCGCCTCCATCGGGGTGTCCTTCTCCGAGCCGGGCCTGGGCGCCGGCGAACTGCTGCGCAACGCCGACCTGGCGATGTACCGCGCGAAGGCGGCCGGAAAGGGCCGCGTCGAGCTGTACGTGCCACAGATGCAGCAGGACGTCGTCCGCAAGGCGGAGCTGGCCACCAGGCTGCGTGCCGCCCTGCACGACGGCGAGTTCGCCCTGCTGCACCAGCCCGTGGTCTGTCTGGACACCGGCCGGATCACCGCGGTGGCGGCGCAGGCGCGCTGGCGCTCGGCCCAGGGGGTGCTGTTCACGCCCGCCGAGTTCCTGCGCGTCGCCGAGGACAGCGACCGCACCGCAGAGCTCGGCCGCTGGATGCTGGAGGAAGCGGTCGAACAGGCCGCCGAGCGCGCGGCCACCGGACTGGCCGTGCCCGTGGCCGTCCGGATGACCGCCCGCAGACTCCTCGACCGCTCCATGCCGCTGAGTTCCGTGGAGGCGCTGCTCACCCGGCACGGACTGCCCTCCGGCGCCCTGATCGTGGAGCTGGCCGAGACGGACCCCAAGGTCTCCCTGGACGAGCTGGAGCGCCGTCTGAAGACGCTCAGGCGGCTCGGCGTGCGGATCGCCCTGGAGGGCTTCGGTAGCGGGTACGCCACGATCACCGCGCTGCGCCGGCTGCCCGTGGACGTACTGAAACTGGACCGCGGTCTGGTCGAGGGAGTCGTCGAGTCCGCCCGGCTCCACAAGATCACCAGTGGGCTGCTGCGGATCGCCAACGACCTGGGGCTGCAGTCCGTGGCCGACGGCGTGGATCTGCCCGAGCAGGTGATCGCCCTGCGCTCGATGGGCTGCACCCATGGACAGGGCGTGGCCTTCTCCGGACCGCTGGACGAGTACCGGATGCGCCGAGCCCTCGCGGGCGGTGCCTACACCGTGCCCCACGGCCCCGTCGAGCCGGTCTTCGCAGGAGGTGGTGGAAGCGGCGTCTTCGCAGGTGGGGGCGCAAGTGCGTACGCGGCGGGCGCCGCCTCGGGAGGGTACGGAACCGGTATCGCGCTCCGCTCACATAATGAGACTCCCGTCCCACCCACTTGACACGCACAGCGTGCCGGGGGGAGGGTCTGTGCCATGCGCACCCGAATTCTCGTACTTGGAAAGCGCGTCGGCTGAGCTGGGAAGCACCGGATCGATGACCCGGAAGTCCCCGCTAACGCACCCGACGCGCTCCCCTCGCTTGCCTCACGGCACGAGGGGTTTTTTGTTGCACCAGTGACTGTCGATCAGTAACCGCACACCGCTCAAAACTCGCAAAAACCCTCAGCATCGAGAAGAGAATGCCGATGACCGAGCAGGCCACCGGGGCCCACCACCCGCAGCCGCGGCCCCGTTCCGGAGGACAGCAGTCCGCCCCCGAGCAGGTGACGGGAGCGCAGTCCCTCGTCCGCTCTCTTGAGGAGGTCGGGGCCGACACGGTATTCGGCATTCCGGGCGGCACCATCCTTCCGGCGTACGACCCGCTGATGGACTCCGAGCGGGTGCGGCACGTGCTGGTCCGCCACGAGCAGGGCGCGGGCCACGCGGCCACCGGATACGCGCAGGCCACCGGCAAGGTCGGGGTGTGCATGGCGACGTCCGGGCCGGGCGCCACCAACCTGGTGACCCCGATCGCGGACGCCCACATGGACTCCGTGCCGCTGGTCGCGATCACCGGGCAGGTCGTGTCCAACGCGATCGGCACGGACGCCTTCCAGGAGGCGGACATCGTCGGCATCACCATGCCGATCACCAAGCACAGCTTCCTGGTCACCAAGGCGGAGGACATCCCCCAGGCGATCGCGCAGGCGTTCCACATCGCCTCCAGCGGCCGTCCGGGGCCGGTCCTGGTGGACATCCCCAAGGACATCCTCCAGGCCAGGACCACCTTCTCCTGGCCGCCGGTCATGGACCTGCCCGGCTACCGCCCGGTGACCAAGCCGCACGCCAAGCAGATCCGCGAGGCGGCCCGGCTGATCACCCAGGCGAAGCGGCCCGTCCTCTACGTCGGCGGCGGCGTCATCAAGGCCGGTGCCACCGCCGAACTGAAGGTCCTCGCGGAACTCACCGGAGCGCCCGTCACCACCACCCTGATGGCGCTCGGCGCATTCCCCGACAGCCACCCGCTGCACGTGGGAATGCCGGGCATGCACGGTTCGGTCACCGCCGTCACCGCGCTGCAGAAGGCCGACCTGATCGTCGCCCTCGGAGCCCGCTTCGACGACCGCGTCACCGGCAAGCTGGACAGCTTCGCCCCGCACGCGAAGATCGTCCACGCCGACATCGACCCGGCCGAGATCGGCAAGAACCGCGCCGCCGACGTGCCGATCGTCGGAGACGCCCGCGAGGTCATCGCGGACCTGATCCAGGCCGTGCAGAAGGAGCACAGCGACGGTCACCCCGGCGACTACACCGCCTGGTGGAAGGACCTCGGCCGCTGGCGCGAGACCTACCCGCTGGGGTACGAGCAGCCCGACAACGGCTCGCTCTCCCCGCAGCAGGTCATCGAGCGCGTCGGACAGCTCGCCCCGCAGGGAACGATCTTCGCCGCGGGTGTGGGCCAGCACCAGATGTGGGCCGCGCACTACATCCAGTACGAACAGCCCGCGACCTGGCTGAACTCCGGCGGCGCCGGGACGATGGGCTACGCGGTCCCGGCCGCGATGGGCGCCAAGGCCGGCGCACCGGACCGTACGGTCTGGGCGATCGACGGTGACGGCTGCTTCCAGATGACCAATCAGGAACTCACCACCTGCGCCCTGAACAACATCCCGATCAAGGTCGCCATCATCAACAACGGCGCCCTCGGAATGGTCCGCCAGTGGCAGACCCTCTTCTACAACCAGCGGTACTCCAACACCGTGCTGCACTCCGGTCCGGGCGCCGACGGCAAGCAGCCGAGCGCCGGCACCCGCGTCCCCGACTTCGTGAAGCTGTCGGAGGCCATGGGCTGCTACGCGATCCGCTGCGAGTCCGCGGACGACCTGGACAAGGTCATCGAAGAGGCGAACTCGATCAACGACCGTCCCGTCGTGATCGACTTCATCGTCCACGAGGACGCCATGGTGTGGCCGATGGTCGCCGCCGGCACCTCGAACGACGAGATCCTGGCCGCCCGGGACGTCCGCCCCGACTTCGGCGACAACGAAGACGACTGAGAGCCGTAGGTAAAGGAAGCAGACCCATGTCCAAGCACACGCTCTCCGTCCTGGTGGAGAACAAGCCCGGTGTCCTCGCCCGGATCACCGCCCTGTTCTCCCGGCGCGGCTTCAACATCGACTCCCTCGCCGTCGGTGTCACCGAGCACGCCGACATCTCGCGCATCACCATCGTGGTGAACGTGATCGAGGCACTCCCGCTCGAACAGGTCACCAAGCAGCTCAACAAGCTCGTCAACGTGCTGAAGATCGTCGAGCTGGAACCCGGCGCGGCCGTCCAGCGCGAACTCGTTCTGGTGAAGGTGCGCGCCGACAACGAGACGCGTTCCCAGATCGTGGAGATCGTCCAGCTGTTCCGCGCCAAGACCGTCGACGTCTCCCCGGAGGCCGTCACCATCGAGGCCACCGGCGGCGCCGACAAGCTGGAGGCCATGCTCAAGATGCTGGAGCCGTTCGGCATCAAGGAGCTCGTCCAGTCCGGCACGATCGCCATCGGCCGCGGCTCCCGCTCGATCACCGACCGGTCGCTGCGCGCCCTGGAGCGGTCCGCGTAGGCCCCCGGCCCCGCCGCGCGCGGAGCCTCGTAAAGCCTCGTAAGAGATTCGAGTACGACCGGAAACGGGCGGCCGGCCGCCGTCGGCCGCCCGCATTCCGAGACCCCGGAACTTCCCCCCAGCCCTCCGGCATACGGTGGGACGCAACACCTGCACACCAAGGAGAGAACCCAAAGTGGCCGAGCTGTTCTACGACGCTGACGCCGACCTGTCCATCATCCAGGGCCGCAAGGTCGCGGTCATCGGTTACGGCAGTCAGGGCCACGCCCATGCGCTGTCGCTCCGTGACTCGGGCGTCGACGTCCGGGTCGGTCTGCACGAGGGCTCCAAGTCCAAGGCGAAGGCCGAGGAGCAGGGCCTGCGCGTGGTGACCCCCTCGGAGGCCGCCGCCGAGGCCGACGTCATCATGATCCTCGTCCCGGACCCGATCCAGGCCCAGGTCTACGAGGAGTCCATCAAGGACAACCTCAACGACGGCGACGCGCTGTTCTTCGGCCACGGCCTGAACATCCGCTTCGGCTTCATCAAGCCCCCGGCCGGCGTCGACGTCTGCATGGTCGCCCCCAAGGGCCCGGGCCACCTGGTCCGCCGCCAGTACGAGGAGGGCCGCGGCGTCCCGTGTATCGCGGCCGTCGAGCAGGACGCGACCGGCAACGGCTTCCCGCTGGCGCTCTCGTACGCGAAGGGCATCGGCGGCACCCGCGCCGGCGTCATCAAGACGACCTTCACCGAGGAGACCGAGACCGACCTGTTCGGTGAGCAGGCCGTCCTCTGCGGTGGTACGGCCGCGCTGGTCAAGGCGGGCTTCGAGACGCTGACCGAGGCCGGTTACCAGCCGGAGATCGCGTACTTCGAGTGCCTGCACGAGCTGAAGCTCATCGTCGACCTCATGTACGAGGGCGGCCTGGAGAAGATGCGCTGGTCGATCTCCGAGACCGCCGAGTGGGGCGACTACGTCACCGGCCCGCGGATCATCACCGACGCCACCAAGGCCGAGATGAAGAAGGTCCTCGCCGAGATCCAGGACGGCACCTTCGCCAACAACTGGATGGCCGAGTACCAGGCCGGCCTCCCCAAGTACAACGAGTACAAGAAGGCCGACGAGAACCACCTCCTGGAGACCACCGGCAAGGAACTGCGCAAGCTGATGTCGTGGGTCAACGACGACGAGTGACTCCGTCGGTTCGGCCGTGGTACCGGGTGCGCCC
>NZ_JBHWZP010000243.1:0-14160 GCF_042728395.1 Streptomyces sp. NPDC060205 | reverse complement strand
GGCGGGCGGTACGCGCGCAGGCGTGCGACCGGCTGATCGGCCGTATGGCGGGCCTCGCCACCGCCGACCCGCCTCTTCTGCTCGCCTCGCATCCGGTCTCCCGCCGGCTGACCGAGGAACCCTCGCCGCAGCGGGCGGCCGACTACAAGCACCGCGAGGACCTCATCGACGCCCTGCTCTGCGCGTGGACGGCCGCGCTGTGGTCCCGGCACGGGGACACCCGCTGCCAGGTGCTCGGAGCCGGCAGCCCCGCGCCGCAGGGGCACGCGCCCACGATCATCGCTCCGGCCCGCGCAGAGCAGCGGCGGGACGGGGTGCCCGGGGCCGCCGTGGGGGCCGGGCGCGAATAACCCGGTGCGCCACGGCAGTTCGGTTTCCTACACTCGCCTCACCACGCGCATCGCGCACCACCGCGACGCGTCCCGTGACCACTGAGAGGAGCCCGGCCATGCGGTACCGCACCGCTGTCGTCGTTCCTCTGTCGCGGTACGAGGTGATCCTCGTGTCTTCGTGGAGCCGGTGCGCGCTGCGCGGCCCGCACCGGACAGCCGTCTCGAACGTCTGAACCTGACCTGCGCACGTCGACCCGCGCACGCCTTTCCGCGGGCAGACCCACAGGTCACCTGACGCTTCGTACGGGAATCGCGCCGACCCCATCCGGATCAGTAGTCCTGGAAGGCCCTGGGCCGTGCGTACCGAACTCCACCCTCTTGACCATCGCTTCCCGCAGCACGACACCCCGCTGGGTGCCGTCCGCAATCTCGGCATCCTCGCCCATGTCGACGCGGGCAAGACCACCGTCACCGAGCGGATCCTGTATGTCACCGGGACCACGCACAAGCGTGGTGAGGTGCATGACGGCACGACCGTCACCGACTTCGACCCGCAGGAGCGCGACCGCGGCATCACCATCTTCGCCGCCGCCGTCAGCTGTGACTGGGACGGGCATCGCATCAACCTGATCGACACTCCGGGGCACGTCGACTTCTCCGACGAGGTCGTACGGTCGCTGCGCGTGCTGGACGGGGCGGTCGCGGTGTTCGACGCCGTCGCGGGGGTCGAACCGCAGAGCGAGTCGGTGTGGCGGCAGGCCGACCGGTTCGGCGTGCCGCGGATCGCCTTCGTCAACAAGCTGGACCGGGCCGGGGCCGACCTCGACTCGGCGGTCGCGTCCATCCGCGAACGGCTCCATCCGGCGCCGCTGGTCGTGCAGTTTCCCATCGGCGCGGAGGACGGGTTCCGCGGAGTCGTCGACCTGGTGCGGACGCGGGCGCTGATCTGGACCGAAAGCGGGGAGGGGACCGGCGGGGTCGAGGAAGGGCCCGTACCCGAAAGCCTGGTGGAGGAGGCGGCTCGGCGGCGGCGACTGCTGGAGGAGGCCGTCGCGGAGCTTCATCCCGGCGCACTGGAGGAGTTCTGCACGCCGGCCGGCCTCTCCGCGCGGACCCTCGCGGGCGCGCTGCGCGACCTGACCCGTACCGGTGACGGCGTGGTCGTGCTGTGCGGCTCGGCCTACCGCAACCGGGGCATCGAGCCGTTGCTGGACGCCGTGGTCGCGTATCTGCCCTCGCCGTCGGACGTGCCCGCCGTACGCGGCTCGGCGGACGGCGCCGAGCAGGTGCGGGCCGCCGATCCGGACGCGCCGTTCGCGGCCCTGGCGTTCAAGGTGAACGCCACCGCCACCGGGCGGCTGACCTACCTGCGGGTGTACTCGGGGACGATCCGGAAGGGAGAAGTGGTGGCCGTGCGGGACGCGGGTGCGACGCGCACCGAACGGATCGGCCGGATCCTGCGGGTCCAGGCGGACCGGCACGCCCCGTTGGACCGGGCCGTGGCCGGGGACATCGTCGCGGTGGTCGGACTGAAGTCCGCCCGCGCGGGATCGACCCTGTGCGCGCCCGGTGCCCCGCTGGTCCTCGAACCGCCGGTTTCCGCCGACCCCGTCGTCTCGGTGGCGGTCGAGGCCCGGACGAGCACGGACACCGACCGACTGGTGGCCGCGCTGGCCCGGCTCGTGGAGGAGGACCCGTCGCTGGTGGTGCGCACCGACGACGAGACCGGGCAGACCGTGCTGTCCGGCATGGGCGAACTGCATCTGGAGGTGGCGGTGGAGAAGATCCGCCGCGCCCAGGGGCTGGACGTCCGGGTCGGCCGGCCGCGGGTGGCTTACCGGGAGACCGTCGTACGCGGGGTCGCCGGCCTCGTCTTCCGGCATGTCAAACAGGACGGCGGGGCGGGCCAGTTCGCCCATGTGGTACTGGACGTGGAGCCGCTGGAGGGCGACACCGAACGTGAAGCCGGAGGCAGCGCGACCGGGTTCGAGTTCCGGTCGGCCGTCGTGGGCGGCCGGGTGCCGCAGGAGTACGTACGGGCCGTCGAGGCCGGTTGCCGGGACGCGCTGGGTGAAGGTCCGCTCGGCGGTCATCCCGTGACCGGGCTGCGGGTCGTCCTGCGGGACGGGGCGACCCACGCGAAGGACTCGTCGGAGATGGCGTTCCGGACGGCCGGACGGCTCGCCCTGCGCGAGGCGTTGCGGGCGAGCGCGATGGCGGTGCTGGAACCGGTGGTCGAGGTCACGGTCACCGCTCCCGCCGAGGCCGTGGGCGGGGTCCTCGGCGACCTGGCGGCACGGCGCGGCCGGGTCACCGGATCGACCGCACGGGCGGGCGCGGCGATCGTCACCGCCACGGTGCCCCTGGCCGAACTGTTCGGCTACGCGACGCGCTTGCGCAGCCGCACGCAGGGCCGGGGGGTTTTCACCACCCGGCCCACGGGGTACGCCCCGGCGCCGGCACCGGGGACAGCCGAGCCCCGGTAGCCCGGACGACGGGTTCCTGACCCGGGAGGCCGCCGGGCTTCTGTCTCGCGGGCGAGGGGGCGACGGGCTCGCTCCGTCGCTCCGGCCGGCGGTGCGGGAGACCGCTGGGCCCCTGCCTCGGGGAGCGACGGGCCGACGGGCCTCGCCCTGTCGCCCCGGCCGGCGGTCCCGCCCCTGCGTGGGGTGGGACCGCCGGTCACTCGGCGGGGCTCAGCGGAGCGCGTCGTACGACTCGGGGTCGGCTGGCTCCGCCATGTCGTCGTCCGACGCGTGCCGCGCGCCGGCTACTTCGGCCGCCCGCCCCGCGGGCCCGGGGCTGAGCCCTTCCGCGGCCGTGCGTAACTCCCGCAGCACCGACTCGTCCGGACCGGTCAGGACCTCCTGGGCGTGGGCGGCCACCGGCGACGACCGGTCGAGCGGCGCCGGACGGTCCCGTACCAGGAGCGCGTTCTCGGCCGGTGTGCACTTCAGGGCCCGCAGGAACCCCAGGAGAGGCGCGGTCTCGGTGCGCGTGCTGTCGGCCGACAGGCGCCCGAGCAGGTGCCGGGCCAGTGCGGTCCGTGCGGGGGCCACCCGGGCGTGTTCGGCCGGGGTGAGCGCGAGTGCCTTCAGCACGGCCGTCCCCTGGGCTCCTCCCGGTGGATCGCCGGCCAGGTCCGCGAAGAGGTTGTCGACCAGCTCGTCACGGTCGGCGTACCCCTCGGCGGTGAGCGTGACGAGGGCTTCCATCAGCCATGCCGGGCGGCCGAGGACGACACGTCCTGGTCTCCGCACGGCCAGGGGGAGGAGTTGCGGGGTGAAGGCGTCCGCGCGCAGCCGCTCCAGGAGGTCGTCACCCGGTACCCCGCCCCGTACGCGCGCGGGCCGCTCCCGGCCGTTCGCGCGGTTGGAGAGCCAGGCCAGGACGAACTTCCGGGAGGCAGGCAGCGGGCAGCCGGTGTCGTGGACGAGGTGTTCGGTGATCGTGTACACCGTGTCCGAGGCCGTCGCGCTCCCGCCGAGCCGTGCGGCCAGCTCGGCGCGCCAGGCGACGGGGTGCAGGTCCAGGACGTCCACCGTCCAGGTGTCCACCCTGAAGTACCGGTAGGTCAGCAGCCAGGCCGCCGCGGCCTCGGGGGTGACCCGGCAGCCCAGCTCGGCGGCGAACAGGGACGCCTTCACCTCCGCGGTGTTCGTACGCCGGGAGATCGCCTCGCGGTGGGCCCTCAGCCCGGCCGCGCACGCCCCGCGCTGCTCCGGCCGCAGGGTGCCCAGTTCCCGGACCACTCCGGCGAGGTCGCCGGCCTCTACGAGTTCGACCAGCTTCATCGTGCCGCCTTCGTTCTTTACGTGTGGGTAAGTAGGCCCAGGGAGTGGTGAGTTGGGCTTTACGGGACACGCTAGGGCCGTGTGTCGACGGGGTGAAGGAAACGTTCAGACGGCAAGGATCGACGCAGGTGTGGTGCGGACGCCCGGGGCGGCGGCTGCGCGCGATGTCCGCCGGATGTGAGACTCGCGGTCTCGCCACCTGAGACGCATGTTTGACATTAGGTGACCTTATGAACGATAAAGGACATGCTTTGACCATCTATTAACGATCCGTGTTCGCCGCACCGGCGATCCGGGGTCGCCGCCGCCCTCCTAGTCGAATGAGTCCGCCGTGTCACAGTCCACCGCCTCCCCGGCCTCCGTCGACCCCGGGGAGGAGTGGAAGGCCTGGCGTGCCGAGCGCCACCGCTCGCTCACCTCGCCGACCGGGAACCTCGCCCTGGTCGAGACCCGCTGGCTGCCCGCCGGTGAGGAGCCCGACGCCGAGGCGGCCCGCGCCGGGCAGCCGGCCGGCGTGACGGTCACCACGCTCCGGCGCACCGACCTCGTCACCGGCGAACCCGAGCACGGCCTGCGCCTGTGGGACGCGCACTCGCCCGCCATCCGTCACTTCGACGGCGTCAGTGCCTTCCCGTACGACCCGGCGTGGGTCCTGGAAGCGGCCTACACCCCCGTGCCCGGCGCCCGGCGCGTCGCCTTCGAGCATCTGAGGGACAACGGCGGCACCCGTGAGCTGGTCGTTCCGGGCGACATCACGCTCACCGTCGACGGCCGGGAGTACACCCTCAGCGCCTTCGACGACGACGGCACCCTGCTCCTCGTCTTCGGCGACCCCACGAACGGGGACACCACCTACGGCGCGGGCCGCTTCCTGTTCGTACGGCGTACCGAGGACGACAACCGGGTGATCCTCGACTTCAACCGGGCCTTCGTGCCGCCCTGCGGGTTCTCCGATCAGTACAACTGTCCGATGCCGCCGCGGCAGAACCGCTTCCACCTGGCCGTCGAGGCCGGGGAGAAGCTTCCCCTCTTCCGCGACGGCTTCCCGGCCGATCACTGATCGCCCCTCCACACTGAATCCCGTAGCACCGGGCAGTTCCCGGCAGCATCCCGCGGCTCCTCGTACCGAAGGCACTGAACCCATGAGCAAGAACCGCACGACCAGAGCGTCCCTCTACGGCACCGCCACCGTGGCCACCCTCGCCCTCGGCCTCACCGCCTGCGGCGGCGGCTCGGGCGGCGGCAGCGCCTCGTCCGGCACCTGGGACAAGAGCGCCACCGTGAACATCGGCTCGCTCTACGAGCCGCAGAACCTCGACAACACCGCGGGCGGCGGCCAGGGCGTCACCGAGGCCCTGAACGGCAACGTCTACGAGGGTCTGTTCAAGCTCACGGACGACGGCAAGGTCGAGAAGCTCCTCGCGCAGAACCACGAGGTCAGCAAGGACGGCCTGACCTACACCTTCACCCTGCGCGACGGCGTGAAGTTCCACAGCGGCAAGGAACTGACCAGCGCGGACGTCAAGTACAGCCTGGAGAAGGTGATCGCGGACGACTCGCAGTCCGCCCGCAAGAGCAACCTCGAAGTCGTCAAGGACATCGCCACCCCCGACGCGAAGACCGTCAAGGTCACCCTGTCGAAGAAGTCGATCTCCTTCGTCTACAACCTCTCCTACGTCTGGATCATCAACTCCGAGGCGAAGAACCTCAAGACGACCGAGGACGGCACCGGCCCCTACAAGCTCGCCAAGTGGACCCGCGGCTCCGCGCTGAGCCTCGACCGCTTCGCCGGCTACTGGGGCGACGCCGCCGCCAACAAGAAGGTCGTCTTCCACTACTACAAGGACGCCTCCGCGCTGAACAACGCGCTGCTGACCAACGCCGTCGACGTGGTCACCAGCGAGCAGTCGCCCGACGCCCTGGAGCAGTTCAAGAGCAACAAGAACTACAAGGTCAACGACGGCGACTCCACCACCAAGCTGCTCCTCGCCTTCAACGACAAGGCGAAGCCCTTCACGGACGTCAAGGTCCGCCAGGCCGTCTCCGCCGCCATCGACGACAAGAAGCTCCTCGAATCCGTGTGGGGCGGCTACGGCAAGCTCATCGGCTCGATGGTGCCGCCGACCGACCCCTGGTACGAGGACCTCACCGACGTCAACGCCTACGACGTCACCAAGGCGAAGAAGCTGCTCTCGGAGGCCGGCTACGCCAAGGGCTTCTCCTTCACCCTCGACACGCCGAACTACGACCCGCACCCCACGGCCGCGACCTTCATCAAGTCGCAGCTGGCCAAGGTCGGCATCACCGTCAAGATCAACACGATCACGCCGGACGAGTGGTACACGAAGGTCTACAAGAACCGCGACTTCACCGCCACGCTCCAGGAGCACGTCAACGACCGCGACCTGGTCTGGTACGGCAACCCCGACTTCTACTGGGGCTACGACGACAAGCAGGTCACCCAGTGGGTCGAGCAGGCCGAGGAGGCCTCCACGACCGAGGAGCAGACCGAACTGCTGAAGAAGGTCAACCGGAAGACGGCCGAGGACGCGGCCAGCGACTGGCTCTACCTCTACCCGCAGATCGTCGTCGCGAGCAGCAAGCTCTCCGGCTACCCGCTCAACGGCCTGAACTCGCAGTTCTACGCCTACGACATCAAGAAGAAGGGCTGATGGGGCGCTATCTCCTGCGCCGCCTCGCGTTCCTCCTGGTGTCGCTGGCCCTGGCGAGCGTGGTGCTCTTCGTCCTGCTGCGCCTGCTCCCCGGCGACCCGGCCAACGCGCTCACCTCGGTGGGCGCCAGCCCGGAGCAGATCGCCGCGGCCCGCCACTCCATCGGCTCCGACCGTCCGCTGCCCGAACAGTTCACCCACTGGCTCGGGCAGCTGACGAGCGGCGACCTCGGCACGTCCTTCGTCAGCTCGCTGCCGGTCGGCCCCGAGGTCACCGCCCGCCTGAACGTCACGGTGCCGCTGACCCTGGCCGCGTTCGTGCTGGCCGTCGTCATCGCCGTACCGGTCGGCTTCGTGGCCGCGTACAAGCGCCACACCTGGTACGGGGCGGTGCTCAGCGGGATCTCCCAGCTGGGCATCGCCGTGCCGGTGTTCTGGCTCGGCATGATCCTCATCGCCGTGTTCGCGCTGAACGCGGGCTGGCTGCCCTCCGGCGGCTTCCCCCAGGACGGCTGGGACGCACCCGCCGAAGCCGTCCGCTCCCTGGTCCTCCCCGTGGTCACCATCGCGCTCGTGATGGGCGCCTCCCTGATCCGGTACGTCCGCTCCGCCACCCTCGACGTCCTCGGCAGCGACTACCTGCGGACCGCCCGGGCCCTCGGCGCGTCCTTCCCGCGGGCCATGTGGCGGCACGGGCTGCGCAACGCCTCCGTCCCCGTGATCTCCATCCTCGGCATCGAACTCGCCTCGACGCTGCTCGGCGCGGTCGTCGTGGAGTCGGTGTACGCGCTGCCCGGCCTCGGCTCGCTGCTCGCCACCGGGATCGCCCAGCACGACTACCCGGTCGTCCAGGGCGTCCTGTTCGTCTCCACCCTCGCCGTGCTCCTGATCGGCTTCGCCGCCGACCTGGTCCAGCGGATCATCGACCCGCGGCTGCGCGGACGGCTCTCCGGAGGTGCCCGATGACCCTGCCGGCCGCTCCGCTCAAGGAGACGGAGCCCGCGGAGTCCACGACGCCGGTCTCGCGCCGCCGCCGTTCCGCCACGCTGCTCGCGGGCTGCTCGCTGACCGCCCTGATCGCGCTGCTCGCCCTCGTCTCGCTCGTCTGGCTGCCCTACGACACCGACGACACCTCCGGCGGCCGGCTCGCGGGCCCCGGCGACGGACACCTGCTCGGCACCGACAAGCTGGGCCGGGACCTGCTCACCCAGCTGATGACCGGCGCCCGTATCGCCGTGCAGGCGGGACTCGGTTCGGTCGCCGTCGCCGCGCTCCTCGGGGTCACCCTCGGGGTGCTCGCCGCGTTCGCGCAAGGATGGCTCGACGACACCCTCGCCGCGTTCCTCGACATCCTCATCGCCTTCCCGACGCTGCTGCTCGCGATGCTCGTCGTGGCCGCCCGCTCGGCCACTCTCGGCTCCGCGGTCCTCGCCATCGGCCTGGCGCAGAGCGCGGTGGTCGCGCGGCTCGTGCGGATCCTCGTCAAGCGGGTCCTGGCGCGGGACTACATCACCGCCGCCCGGACCTCGGGCACCTCCTGGCCGCGTACGGTCGCGGCGCACATCCTGCCGAACATCTGGCCCACCCTCGTGGTCAACCTGGCCCTCCAGTTCGGCCTCGCCGTGCTCGCCGAGGCCGGACTGTCCTACCTCGGCCTCGGTGCCCCGCCGCCCAACGCCTCCTGGGGCCGCATGCTGCAGGAAGCACAGGCCACCTTCACCACCGCACCCGCGGGCGCACTGGCCCCCGGCATCCTGCTGGTCGTGCTCGTCGTCGGCGTCAACCTCGTCGCCGACGGACTGCGCGACACCCTCGACCCGGCCACGAGAAGGAGGCGGACATGACCTCACCCGGCCACCTCCTGGACGTACGCGGCCTGACCGTGCGCACCGACGACGGGCGCACCCTCGTCGACGACCTCTCCTTCACCGTCGGCGGCGGCGAACGGCTCGGTCTGATCGGCGAGTCCGGTTCCGGCAAGTCCCTGACCACGCTCGCCCTGCTGGGGCTTTTGCCCGACGGCATGACCGCCACCGGCAGCGTCGAACTGGCCGGCACCCAGATCGTCGGCGCCCCCGAGAAACGCCTCACCGCCGTACGCGGCCGGGACGCGGCCGTGGTCTTCCAGGAGCCCCTGACCGCCCTCGACCCGCTGATGCGCATGGGCCGCCAGATCGCCGAGCCGCTGGCCCGCAGGACCGGCCTCAAGGGCCGTGACCTGCGCACCGCCGTCACCGAGGCACTCGTACGGGTAAGGCTGCCCGAACCCGACCGCATCGCCCACGCCTTCCCGCACGAGATCTCCGGCGGCCAGCGCCAGCGGGTCGCCCTCGCCATGGCGCTGGCCTGCGAACCGGCTCTGCTCATCGCCGACGAACCCACCACCGCGCTCGACGTCTCCGTCCAGGCCGAGATGCTGGACCTGCTCGACACCCTCGTCCGCGAACGCGAGATGGCCGTGCTCTTCGTCAGCCACGATCTCGCCGTGGTCGCCAAGGTGACCGACCGGGTGCTCGTGCTGAAGGACGGGCGGGCCGTCGAGGAGGGCCCCGTCCTGGACGTCGTCACCGCGCCGAAGGCCGCGTACACCCGGGCGCTGGTCGCCGGCGCCCGGAAACTGGAGTCCGCCCTGGACCTGAGGAGCCCGCGATGACCCCCGAGCCGAAGCCGACGGACGGGGCGCGGACGACACCCGTACTGGAGCTCACGGACGTGGCCGTACGGTACCGGGGCGCCGCCGCCGACGTCGTACAGGGTGTGTCCCTGGCCGTCGAGCCGGGGCAGTCGCTGGCCCTGGTGGGGGAGTCGGGGGCGGGCAAGACGACCCTGCTGCGGCTCCTGCTGGGACTCGCCCGCCCCACCGCCGGTACCGTCCGCTTCGACGGCGAGCCGCTCGCCCCGCGCGACCGGCAGCAGATGCGCCGCTTCCGGCGGGGCGTCCAGTGCGTGTTCCAGGACCCGTACTCCTCCCTCGACCCCAGCCGCCGCGTCGCCGCGATCGTCGCGGAACCGCTGCGCTCGCTGGGGCTCGACTCCCGCACGACCGCAGCGCCGAAGGTGGCCGCCGCGCTGGAGCGGGTCGGGCTGCCCGCGGACGCGGCCTCCCGCTACCCGCACGAGTTCTCCGGCGGTCAGCGTCAGCGGATCGCCATCGCCCGCGCCATCGTGTGCGACCCGCGCGTGCTGCTCGCCGACGAACCCGTCAGCGCGCTCGACGTCACCACCCGGGTCAAGGTCGTCGACCTGCTGGCCGAGCTGAAGGAGGAGCGCCGGCTGACCCTCGTCATGGTCTCCCACGACCTGTCGGTCGTGGCCTCCCTGTGCGAGCGCACGGCGGTACTGGAGAGCGGCCGGCTCGTCGAACAGGGCGACACCGCCCAGGTGTTGGGCGAACCGGCGCACCCGTACACCCGGCGCCTCATCGACAGCGTGCCGCGGCTGCCGGTCTGAAAGGCGCCCTTCCTGTGAGCCTCGGCATCGGGCCCGTGCGCGCGCGAAGCTGTGGCTAGACTCGCGCCCCATGCGTAGCCCCAGTAGCCCCATGTGCGACTCCGGCCCCGCCGCCCCGTGGCAGCAGACCTCGTCCGGCGCACCGGCCACCGACGCCGGGCGGAGCAGAAGGGCGGCCGGGGAGAGGGGCGGCCCTGGGTGAGGGCCCGGCACAAACAGTCCCGCGATCCGCGCGGCCACTGGCTGCTGCTGATACTCGTCCTGCCCGCGATGTTCGCCGCCCTCCTCTTCGAGGGCTGGACCGACCACGAGGTCGACGCCGCGGACACCCGGTCTCCCTGCACCTCGCCCGTACCCGACGCCGTCGCCCGCGGCGGCCCGGTCATCGGCATCAACCGCAACGGCGTCCAGAGCGCCTCGATGCCCGCCCGCACCGTCGCGCTCACCTTCGACGGCGGCCCCGACCCCGTCTGGACCCCGCGCCTGCTCGACCTGCTGAAGAAGCACCGGGCCCGCGCCACCTTCTTCCTCCTGGGAGCCCAGGCCGCCCGTCACCCGGACCTCGTACGGCGGATCCGCGCCGAGGGCCACGAGATCGGCTCCAACACCTACACCGGAGCCGTCCTCGGCGAGACGTCCGCCTTTCGCTTCTCCGCCGAACTCGACCTCACGCAGAGCGTGCTGGCGGGCACCGCCGGCCTGCGCACCAACCTGCTGCGGATGCCGCGGACCACCTCGCCCGACACCCTGTGCGGCCGCGAATGGGCGGCGGCCCGGCGCGCCACCGCCCAGGGCTATGTGCTGGTCGCCGCCGACAAGGCGTCCCGCAGGCCCGCACAGGGCATGGTCCGCCAGTTCAGCCAGACGGCGACCGCCTACCGGGAGACCGGGAAACTGCTCCGCGACCCCGGCGTCGACCGCTTCACCACCGTCTCGGCCGGGGCCCGACTGACCCCGTACCAGAAGGTGTCGGAGGTCGAACGATGGACCGGCGCGGCCCTGATCCGGACCGCCTGGCTGGGGCGCGCCTTCTCGCAGGCGATGACCTGGACGCTCGGCATCGCCGGGGCCCTCGGCGTGCTGCGGCTGATCCTGCTCGTCCACTTCGCCCGCGCCCATGTGCGCCGGCTCGAACGCTCCCGGCCCGGCGCGCCCTGGCTGCGGGAGGTGACGGAACCGGTCACCGTGCTCGTCCCCGCCTACAACGAGGAGGCCGGCATCGAGGCCACCTTGCGTTCCCTGCTCGCCTCCGACTACCCCCGGCTGCAGATCGTCGTGATCGACGACGGCTCCACGGACCGTACGGCCGCACTCGCCGAGGGCGTCGGTGACCCCCGGGTGTCGGTCATCCGCAAGACCAACGGGGGCAAGGCCGCCGCCCTCAACACCGGCCTGCGGTACGCCAGTCACGACATCCTCGTGATGGTGGACGCCGACACCGTCTTCGAACCGGACGCCGTCCACCACCTCGTCCAGCCGCTCGCGCACCCGGCCGTCGGCGCGGTCAGCGGCAACACCAAGGTCGGCAACCGGCGGGGCCTGCTCGCCAAGTGGCAGCACCTGGAGTACTGCTTCGGCTTCAACCTCGACCGCCGCATGTTCGAGGTGCTGGAGTGCATGACCACCGTGCCCGGCGCCATCGGGGCCTTCCGCCGGGACGCGCTGGCCGGGGTCGGCGGGGTCAGCGACGACACCCTCGCCGAGGACACCGACCTCACGATGGCCCTGTGGCGGGCCGGCTGGCGCGTCCTGTACGAGGAGTCCGCCGTCGCCTGGACCGAAGTGCCCACCTCGCTGAGGCAGTTGTGGCGCCAGCGCTACCGCTGGTGCTTCGGCACGATCCAGGCCATGTGGAAGCACCGCGGCGCCGTCCTGGAGACCGGCGTGGCCGGGCGCTTCGGCCGGCGCGGACTCACCTACCTCGCGGTCTTCCAGGTCGCCCTCCCGCTCCTCGCCCCGGTCATCGACGTGTTCGCCCTGTACGGCGTGCTGTTCCTCGACCCGTTCGGCTCGGCCGCGGTGTGGTTCGCCTTCATGGGCGTCCAACTGCTGTGCGCCGGTTACGCGCTGCGGCTCGACGGGGAGCGGGTACGGACGCTGTGGTGGATGCCGTTCCAACTCGTCGTCTACCGGCAGCTGATGTATCTCGTCGTCATCCAGTCCGTGGTCGCCGTGCTGCTCGGAAGCCGGCTCAAGTGGCAGATCATGAAGCGTTCCGGCACCGCCGCTGAACAGATCGGCGACCCCGCCCCGTATAAGAGCGTGCCCATGAGATGACCCCGCGACGGGGTGGCCCCAGGTGTCGAAGGACTGGACAGGCGGATGAACGACCGGACCGACCACGGGACCGGCCACGGTTCGTGGTCGGGGCGCGGGAGCGGCGCCCCGCCCTCGACCCGTACGGCACCCCTGCCCGGCATGCCCTCACCGGCCACCCCGGGCCGTACGCACGAGGGCCGTACGTACGAAGGCCGTGGGGGTGTCGACCGTGCGGACGACGGGAGCCGGCCCCGCCGCAGCGCGGCGGGCGGCAGATCCCCGAGGCCGCGCCCCACCCGGCGCCGCAGGACCGTGCGGCTGGCCGTTCTGCTGCTCGCCGCGCTGGTCGCCTCCTCCGCCGGCACCTATGTGTGGGCCGACACCGAACTGGACCAGGAGGTCGACCTCGGCGCGCTCCCGGACCGCGCGCCGGCCGGCAAGGGCACCAACTACCTGATCGTGGGCTCCGACAGCAGGGCGGGCCTGTCCGAACAGGCCAGGAAGGACCTGCGCACCGGATCGGCCGAGGGCCGCCGCACCGACTCGATGATCCTTCTGCACACCGGCGCCCACGGCACCACCATGCTGAGCCTGCCGCGCGACTCGTGGGTGACCGTCCCGTCGTACGTCCGCCCGGAGACCGGCCGCAGCTATCGCGCCGAGCCGAACAAGCTGAACGCCGCGTTCTCCCTCGGCGGCGCCGACCTGCTCGTACGGGCCGTGGAGAGCAACACCGGGCTGCGCGTCGACCACTACGCGGAGATCGGCTTCGCGGGCTTCGTCGGGGTGGTGGACGCGGTCGGCGGGGTGGACATGTGCCTGGACCGGGACGTCAAGGACCCCAACTCGGGCGCGGACCTGAAGAAGGGCTGCCAGACCCTCGACGGCGCCGAGGCGCTGGCGTTCGTCCGGCAGCGCAAGCAGGAGGCGCAGGGCGACCTGGGCCGTACCCGCAACCAGCAGAAGTTCCTGACCGCCCTCGCGCAGAAGGCGGTCACCCCCGGCACTCTCCTCAACCCCGCCCGGTCCTTCCCGACCCTCGACGCGGGCCTGGACACGCTGGTCGTCGACAAGGACACGGGGCTGCGCGACCTCATGACACTCTTCCGCGCGATGCGGGGCGTGACGGCGGGCGGCGGCCGACAGCTCAACGTGCCCGTCTCCGACCCCGCGCTCGCCACCTCCAAGGGCAGCGCCGTGCAGTGGGACGACCGCCGCGCCCGCACCCTCTTCACCGAACTGAGGGACGACCGCCCGGTGACGCTCCCGCAGGAGAAGTGATCCGCCCCTCGGGAACAAAACCGGCACACCGGACGTTGTGCACTGTGGTTGTAGTTGAAGTCTGCGAAATCTTTTCGACGGTTTTCTTCGACAGCTGGCCACCAGCATCCCGACTCGAAGGAGACATCACATGCCTCTTGGAACAGTGAAGTGGTTCAACGCGGAGAAGGGCTTCGGCTTCATCGCCCCCGACGAGGGCGGCGACGACATCTTCGTGCACCACTCGGCCATCGACTCCCAGGGGTTCCGCTCCCTGGAGGAGAACCAGAAGGTGGAGTTCTCGGCCAGCCAGGGCCCCAAGGGCATGCAGGCGGAGCACGTCCGCGCGCTCTGAGGAACCAGGCCCCGCCCCGGAGCGGACCCCGTACGGGGT
>NZ_JBHWZP010000242.1:0-14221 GCF_042728395.1 Streptomyces sp. NPDC060205 | reverse complement strand
CCGTCCTCGGTCCGGCGCGATTGAGTTGGATACAGAGGGCCCCTGGTGGACGCGCCGGCCGCTGCGGGCGGACACGTCGCCCCGGCCCCCTCCGGTCTCTTGCGGGTGCGCGTGTCGGGGCTGGTGTTACATGCGGCTCAGTGATGCTGCCGCGAACAGGACGTCTCTGATCGCCTCTCGGTCGCCCGACTGGCCTGCCGCCGCTTCTTCGGGGGAGACGTGGCCCGCTGCCAGCTGGCAGAACTCCACGCCGTCCAGGGCCACGTGGGCCACTTCGCGGTCGGGGGAGGCCAGGGCGCCGGGGGAGTCGAGCGGGATGAGCCATTCGCCGCCGCCGAGGCCCTCGATCTCCAGGCGCAGGCTGCGGCCGGGGGTGCCGGCCGGGACCAGGTGGGGGGTTTCGCCGGGGGCCGCGAGGCCTGCCTGGCGGCGGGCGGCCAGGGCCGAGGGGAGCATGCGGGCACCCAGGTCGATCATCGCGTGCAGATGGCGGGGCGAGGGCGGTTCGTAGGGGTAGTCGACCGCGTCGGCGATGTCTCCCGCGTGGACCCAGGTCTCGAAGGCCCGGTCCAGCATGGAGTCCCGGAGCGGGAGTTCGAAGTCGCCGTACGGGACGGGGAGGCGGCCGGAGCCTCCGCCGGCGAAGGCGACCGTGCGGACGAGGTTGTGGGACTGCTCGCGCCAGGGGCCGCGGACGGAACGGGTGGGCGGGACGTGGGCTGCGCCCCAGAAGGCTTCGGTGCGGGCCGAGGGAGTGGGGTCGGGGGTGGGGGTGCCCGTCCGGGTTTCCAGGGGGTCCTCCAGGCCCAGGGTGACGGCGACCAGGCCGTCCACGGTCAGGAGGTGGGCGATCACTCCGGCGACGGTGGTGCGCCGGCTGATGGGTTCCTTGCCGTCGAACCAGCGCAGTCGCACCGGGGCGTGCCACTCGGCGTCGCCGATGTCCTGAAGCAGGGCGTCGAGGCGGGCGGTCTCCGCGTCGTACGGGGTGGCCCAGGAGGGGACCGGGATGCGGGGCGGGCGGCGGGTGAGGCAGGCCTGCAGGACCCGGGTGCGCAGGGCGGGGTCCAGGTCGAGGGTCTCCGGCGGGTGCAGGAGGCCCACTGCCTCACGTAGGCGCAGGGCCTCGTCCGCGCAGGCGCCGCAGTCGCCGAGGTGGTCCTCCACCGCCGTCGTCTCCTCGGGCGAGCAGGCCGCCAGCGCCCAGGCGCCGAGCAGCGCCTTCAGTACCCGGTGTTCGAGGATGAGGGGTGGCGTGGGGAGGGGGAGGCCTGTGTCCTCTATCGAGGTGCGGGGGATGGGGATGCGCGGGGGCGATTGGGGGGTGTGGTCTGGTTCTTCGGAAGGGTTGTGGCTGTTCACCTTGCGCCCCCTCGGTCGGGGGGTGTTCCTGGCGTGTCGTGGGCCGTGGAGAGGAGTTGCAGGCCCAGGCGCAGGCGGCGGCGGGCCTCGTCCGCGGTGACGCCGAGGTCCGCGGCGGTCTGGCGGTAGTCGCGGCGCTGGAAGTAGGCGAGTTCCAGGGCGGTGCGCAGCGGGGTCGGCATGGACGTGACGATGTAGTCCGCGCGGGCCGCCACGGAGGCGCGGCGGACCTTGCGTTCCAGTTCCTCGGTGTCGTCCGTGCCGTCCTGGGCCAGCGCGGCGGTCTCCGTGGTGCGCAGACGCTGTACGGCGAGGCGGTGTGTCAGGGTGGCGACCCAGGAGCGCAGGGGGCCCTGCTTGGGGTCGTACGACTCGGGGTTCTCCCAGACGTGGGCGAAGACCTCGCGGGTGATGCCGTCGGCGGCGTGCTCGTCTCCGAGGACGCGATGGGCGAGACCGTGCACGAGTGAAGCGAAGCGGTCATAGAGCTCGCCGAGTGCGGCGGCCTCCCCCCGTGCGAGCCGCTGTTGCATCTTGCGGTCCCAGCGGGGTGGCGTGTCCCTCCTGGCCATGCGGCCCCCTCGCCCCTGTTCGTGCCGTACGCCTGTGCCCGTGTCCACCGGATTCTCCTCTCCGGTCTCCTCACGAATGTAGTCGGCACCCGTGGTGACGCACGCCCCTTTGTGGCAATGCGCGCCCCGGGAAGGGGGCGGGGTGATAGGGGAATTGTCGCGGTGTGTGTGGCAGTTGTTACTTTGGGTTGGGTGGTGGGTGAATTGTTCTGATTGGGGGTGGCCGGGTTGGAGTGCGGCTGATCGGAAGCGGTCGTGTGGGGTGCGTTTCGATTCGAAATTCCGTGTTTCGCGGCGCGAGGGGTGGGGCAGCCACGCAGCAGGGAAGCGTAGTTGTGGCTTCCGTTTCTGGGTTCGGCCGTATGCGGGTCCGACATTGTCGAGCGAGGGACAGACGCGTGACGCTCAGGGTGACCGAAGGCGAGCAGCGCGGCTGGGCTGTCGTGCGGGTTTCGGGAGAAATGGATCTGGTCACCTCACCCGTGCTGCGGCAGCACGTGCACGAGGCCGTGGCCGACGGGCGGCGGGATGTCGTCCTCGATCTGTCCGGGGTGCTGTTCTGCGACTCCAGCGGCGTGAGCGTGCTCATCGCCTCACGGCGGCTCATCCGGTCCTGCAAGGGGCGCCTGCGGGTCGTTCTCCCGGCGCAGGGAGCGGTGGACGGGTCCCATGTGAACCGGGTGCTGGGTGCCCTCGGTGTGCGCAGGCTGTTCGACGCGTATGCCGATGTCGACGCCGCCGTGGACGACGAGACGAGTTCACTTTCGGCGTGATGACCGTCACGTACGGGGAAGATCATTGAGTGTGTTCGTGACGGCGTTGTCGCGGATTTTCCCCGGTCTTGGCGCAAGCGTCGTTTTCCCGCTCCCCGAGGGGGCCGGTCGTCGTACGCTCCTGCCAGACGCACCCACGTGAGGTAAGGCGGCCCGAAAGACATGGTCAGTACCGAGTACGAGCGGAAGATCGCCGCCCGGTTCGCCGGCTTCGACCAGGACGGCAACGGCTACATCGACCGCGAGGACTTCAACGCGGCGACGAAGGCGCTGCTCGCCGAGTTCGGCACGACGGCCCGCTGTGACAAGGGCCAGGCCCTGTACATCGGCGCGGAGGCCTTCTGGCAGGGCATGGCCGGCATAGCGGACCGGGACGGCGACCAGCGGATCACCCGCGAGGAGTTCGTGAACGGGGCCGTGAAGCGGCTGCGCGACAACCCCGACCGGTTCGCCGAGATCGCCCGCCCCTTCCTGGACGCGGCGCTCGCCGTCGCGGACGCCGACGGGGACGGCTCCGTGACCGTCGACGAGACCGCGCGGATCCTCAAGGCCCTCGGGGTGCCCGGGGAGACGGCTGCCACCGCGGCCGGCGCTCTCGACTCGGACGCCGACGGAGTGGTCACCGAGCCCGACATCGTGAGCGCCTTCGCCCGTTACTTCACGGTGCCCGAGTAGCGCTCCCGGAGCCGGTACTTCAGCACCTTGCGCAGTGTCTCGTTGCGCGGAAGGGCGTCCACCACCTCCAGTTGCTCCGGCAGCTTGTGGGGGGACAGCCCTTCCGCGCGCAGATGGACGGTGACCTCTTCGAGGGTGAGGGGGCGCGTTCCGGTGACCTGCTCGATCACCGCGCACACTCGTTCCCCTCGCTCCGCGTCGGGGAGGCCTATCACCGCTGCGTCGGCGATTGCCGGATGGCTGTGCAGCAGGTCCTCCAGTTCCTTGGCGCTGATGTTCTCGCCCTTGCGGATGATCACGTCCTTCAGGCGGCCCGTCAGGACCAGGTGGCCGGTGGGGGTGAGGTGGCCGAGGTCCCCCGTGATCAGGAAGCCGTCCTCGTCGAAGGCCTCCGTCGTCTGGTCCGGGTTCAGGTAGCCCGTGCACACCGCTTCGCCGCGCAGACGTACCTCGTTGTCCGTGATGCGGATTTCCATGCCCGGTGGGGGTTTCCCCTCCGTCGTCGCCAGGTTCTCCTCCGTGTCGTCCGGGGAGCCCATGGTGATCATCGGGACCTCTGTCATGCCGTACCCGTGGGTGAGTTTGACGCCCATCTCGCGTACGACGGCGTGGTGGACCTCGGGGGGCTTGGGTGCCCCTCCGCCGGCCAGGAGGCGCAGGGTCGGGATGAGTTTGACGTGTGGCTGCTTGCGTTGTTCCGCCAGGAACATGGAGTAGAACGCCGTCGAACCGCCCGCCACCGTCACCCCGTGCTTGCGGTAGCCCTCCAGTGCGTCCGGCAGCGCGAACTTCTCGAAGAGGACCGCCGGGAACCCGTACAGCAGCAGCATGACCAGGTAGTCGGGGCCGCCTATGTGGGCGAAGGGGAACGCGATCGAGCCCGTGTCGGCTTCTGAGAGGTGCAGAGCGTGGGCCAGGCAGCTGCCGCCCGCTATGAGTGAACGGTCCGTGTGCAGGACGCCCTTGGGGTCCGAGGTCGTGCCGGACGTCCAGTAGATCCAGCGCACGTCCGTCCCGGTGGCGGGCGGGGCGGGGAGTGACGCGGGGTCGCCGGTGGGGAGGGTGTCGTACGCCTCGAAGGTGCCGCGGGCGGCGATGCGTTCGGCCATGGCCGTGTGGTCGAAGCCGCGCCAGGTGCCGGGGACCGCGAAGAACTCCGCCTGTGAGGTGTGGAGTGCGAAGGACACCTCGCGGTCGCGGTAGAAGGGGATGACCGGCGACTGGACCGCGCCTAGCCGTGTCAGGGCCATCGCGAGCACGACGGTCTCGATACGGGTGGGCAGCTGCCAGGCGACCACCGATCCGGGGCGTACGCCCATGTCGTGCAGGCCCGCCGCCGTGCGCTCGGCGCCGGCGCGCAGCTCCTCGAAGGTCAGGGTGCGGTCGTCCTGGAGGAGGACCGGGCGGTCGGGAGTGAGTGCGGCGCGGCGCTCGACGAGTTCCCAGAAGGTGCGGGAGGTGCCGAGTGTGTGCGCGGTGTCCGTGGGCATGCCCGTGCTCCTCACCGCTGATGGCCAAGGTAACTGACGGGTAGTCAGGTCGCCTGCAGAGCGTAGGCGTCTGCGCCTTGTCGGTCCAGGGGTGCGGGGCTAGCCTGCCTTCTGACGGGCCATCAGATTTGCCGCCGGAGAGGGCTGGACTCATGACCGAACTGCCCCGGATCATCAGCGTCGACGACCATGTGATCGAGCCCGCCCACCTCTTCGAGACCTGGCTGCCGAGGAAATACCGGGACCGGGGGCCCAAGCCTCTGACGGCGGGCATCGGTGAACTGGCCTACGTGGCGGGCAAGTACCGGATCACGATGGATCCGGACGGGCCGCCGACCGACTGGTGGATCTACGAGGACCTGAAGTTCCCGTACAAGCGCAACATCGCCGCCGTCGGGTTCGACCGGGACGAGATGACGCTGGAGGGCATCACCCGTGCGGAGATGCGGCCGGGATGCTGGGATCCGGTCGAGCGGCTCAAGGACATGGACGCCAACCATGTGGAGGGGAGCCTGTGCTTCCCCACCTTCCCGCGGTTCTGCGGGCAGACCTTCGCCGAGGCGCACGACAAGGAGGTCGCGCTGGCCTGCGTGCGCGCCTACAACGACTTCATGGTCGAGGAGTGGTGCGGGGACAGCGGGGGGCGGCTGATTCCGCTGTGCATCATTCCGCTCTGGGACATCGATTTGGCTGTTGCTGAGATTCGCCGCAACGCGGCGCGGGGCGTGCGGGCCGTGACGTTCTCGGAGATACCGACGCATCTGGGGCTGCCGTCCATCCACTCCGGGTACTGGGATCCGTTCTTCGCGGTCTGCCAGGAGACCGGCACGGTCGTCAACATGCACATCGGCAGCAGCAGTCAGATGCCCGCCGCGTCGCCCGACGCTCCTCCCGCCGTGCAGGCGTCCCTGAGCTTCAACAACGCCATGGCCTCGATGATGGATTTCCTCTTCAGCGGGGTGCTCGTGAAGTTCCCCCGGCTCACGCTCGCCTACAGCGAAGGGCAGATGGGGTGGATCCCGTACGCGCTGGAGCGTGCCGATGACGTGTGGGAGGAGCATCGGGCCTGGGGCGGGGTGCGGGATCTGATTCCCGAACCGCCTTCCACGTACTACTACCGGCAGATCTTCTGCTGCTTCTTCCGCGACAAGCACGGGGTCGCCTCGCTGGATGTGGTGGGGCGGGACAACGCCACCTTCGAGACCGACTATCCGCACGTCGACTCGACCTTCCCGCACACCAAGGACGTTGCCCTCGACCATGTGAAGGGCCTCGACGACGAGACCGTCTACAAGCTGATGCGCGGCAACGCCATCCGCATGCTCGGCCTCGACCTGGACCGCGACAGGTAATGGACCTCTCGTACTCCGCCGAGGACGAGGACTTCCGGGCGCGGCTGCGGGCATGGCTGGGGAAGGTGCTCCCGGGGCTGCCGGCCAAGCCCTCGGCCGACGACTGGCCGGGGCGGCGCGCGTACGACCTCGGGTGGCAGCGGCTGTTGTACGACGCCGGGTACGCGGGGTTGCACTGGCCGGTCGACGCGGGGGGCCGGGGTGCCACGCCGACCCGGCATCTGATCTTCCTGGAGGAGACCGAGAAGGCGGGCGCTCCTTACGTAGGGGCCAATTTCGTCGGGCTGCTGCATGCCGGGCCGACCATCGCCGCCGAAGGAAGCGCCCGGCAGCGGGCGCGATGGCTGCCGCCCGTGCTGCGCGGCGAGGAGGTGTGGTGCCAGGGGTTCAGCGAACCGGACGCCGGATCCGACCTCGCGTCACTGCGCACGCGCGCGTGGCGCGACGGCGACGACTACGTGGTCAGCGGCTCCAAGATCTGGACCTCGCACGCCGAAGTGGCCGACTGGTGCGAGCTGTTGGTGCGGACCGACGTGGAGGCGCCGAAGCATCGGGGGATCACCTGGCTGGCGATGCCGATGGACGCGCCGGGGATCACCGTGCGACCGCTTCGTACGCTCGCCGGGTCCGCCGAGTTCGCCGAGGTCTTCCTCGACGAGGTGCGGGTGCCCGTCGCCAACCGCGTCGGTGAGGAGAACGACGGCTGGCGCGTGACCATGGTGACGCTTTCCTTCGAGCGCGGCACCGCCTTCGTGGGCGAGGTGGTCGCCTGCCGTCGGGTGCTGGGCGAGCTGGCGCGCGAGGCCCGGAAGAACGGCCGGTGGGACGATGTGCCGTTGCGCCGTCGGCTTGGCAGGCTCAACGCCGAGTTCCGCGCCCTGTGGCGGCTGACGCAGTGGAACGTGAGCGAGTCCGAGCGCAGTGGCGGAGTGCCGGGCGTGGGCGGCTCGGTCTTCAAACTGCGGTACTCGCAGGCGCGCCAGGAGCTGTACGACGCGGCGGCCGAGGTGCTGGGCCCCGAAGCGCTCGATCTGGGCCGGGAGTGGACGGTCGACAGGCTGTCGTCACTCTCGTACACCATCGCGGCCGGGACCTCGCAGATCCAGCGGAACATCGTGGCCGAGCGGATCCTGGGCCTCCCGAAGGGACGGTGACCGGTGGATTTCCAACTCAGCGATGATCAACGGGCGTTACGGGCCGGGGTGCGCGAGGTGCTGGTGCGGCGGTTCGGGCGGGAGCGGCTGCGGGCCGCCGTGGGCCCGGGAGGCGGGGAGGGGGGTGCTGTCGGCGGGCTCGATCGGGCGCTCTGGCGTGAGTTGGGCGAGGCCGGGTTCTTCGCGCTGCGGCTGCCGGAGGAGCGGGGCGGGGTCGGGCTCGGGCTGCCCGAGGCGGTGCTCGCCTTCGAGGAGGCCGGCCGCGCGCTGCTGCCCGGGCCGCTCGTGGCCACCCACCTCGCGGCCGGTGAGGTGCCCGGCGCCGCCACCGGCGCGTGCGTCGTCGCCGCCGTCGACGGCAACCTCGTCGAATGGCTGGACGAGGCGGACGTCGTACGGGGAGACGTGAGCGGAGCCGTCGCCCTGCGGTCCGTCGATCCGCTGACGCCCCTGCACCGGGTGCCCCGGGCCGCGCCCCCCGACCCGGTCGCATCCCTGCTGACCGCGGCCGAGCAGCTCGGCTCGGCCGGGTGGACCTGTGCGCTGGCCGTGCAACACGCCCGGACCCGTGAGCAGTTCGGGCAGCCGATCGGGGCGTTCCAGGCGGTGAAACACCTGTGCTCGGAGATGCTCGTGCGGGTGGAAGTGGCCCGTGCGGCGGTGTACGCGGCAGCCGTCACCGCCGATCCGCTCGACATCGCGGCGGCCCGGCTGCTGGCCGACGAGGCCGCCGAGCGCGGGGCCCGCGACTGCCTCCAGGTGCACGGCGGGATGGGATTCACCTGGGAGTCCGATGTCCACCTGCACCTCAAACGGGCCTGGTCGCGGGCCCGTCGCGGCCCGGGCGCCGCGGCGGCCGAGGAGGCGCTCGCGGAGGATCTGACGGCGTCGGCGGCGCGGCCCGGGGCGTGAGCCGCGGAAGCCGGACGGTGCCGAATGCCGCCGATCGTGGCACTCCGGCGAGGGGGCGGGGACGGTCCGAGGGGACGGAAGTCGCGGAACGTGGCATACCGGAATTACCGAGCGTTGATATCGGGTTGTGTCCTACGCGTGACTCGTCACGGCCTGGAGTCGGCGGCCTGCTCCGGTACCTTGTGTGGGATGCGAGTGGTTCTGAGGCCGGGCCATCACGGTGTTGCCCCCGGGGCAGCCCCGGATCCGGCGATGCGTGCCGCTCGCGGGGCAGGAAGCAGGACCGTTCCTGCCTGTTCGACTCCCCGTGGCGAGCGTCGCACAGTATGCCGCACGCGTACTCCTTCGCGCTGGAATATGCCCGAAGCGCTTGTTGGGGTGACTGTACGTCAACCATGCTGTCTCCTGAGGGAATCACGTTCCGTGAGCCCTTTTCTGACCACGATCGTGGCCCTTGCGAGGCGCGAGGCGATGTGTCCGCCGGTTCGGATGGTGTGAGCGGTGCAGGTGCTTCAAGTGCAGCTGGAGATCCGGCCCGACCCCGCGGAGGTGGGGCGAGCCCGGAGGTGGGCCCGTTCGCGGCTCGCGGGTTCCGGGATAGAGGCCGATGAGCCGCTGGCCGAGACGCTGATCCTGCTTGTCTCGGAGCTGGTCACCAACGCCGTGGTGCACACCGGCCGCCCCGCCGTCCTGCGGCTGTTCGTACCGGACGCGGCGAGCGCGCCGACCGCAGGCGAGCGGGCCGTCGGGGACGCCGTCGCGACCGTCCGTCTGGAGGTCGTCGACGCCAGCACCCGGGCCCCGCGCCCGCGGTGTGCGGACGGCGACGACACCAACGGCCGCGGCCTCGCACTCGTCGACGGTCTCGCCGACCGGTGGGGCTGGAGCGCCGAGGGCGCCGGGAAGCGCATCTGGTGCGAGGTGGACCGATGTTCGTCGGCGACCACGCTTGTCACAGGATGCGACGCGGTGCCGGTGGTGCCCTCGGCGGCATCTCCCGTGGTCTACGGGGATCTGGCGTACGAGGCCGTGTAGGCGGCGGTACCCCGCCGGGGCTCGTCACGCGGGAGCGGGCGCTCGGGCACGGGTGCGCCCGCTGGCGCACGGAGGGCACGGAGTCCCGGCCCCGGGTGTCCGGTGATGCCGAGTGCGCCGGGCCGTGCTTCCGTCCGTGCGCGTCACAAAGCGCGCCAATGGCGTGAATCGCCGAACGGGTGTTGACGCCGCGTGTCCGTTTCGTCACGCTTGTGTTCAGCGATTCGCCGTGAGGGGACGTCGGGGTCTTCGGTGACGGGAGCCCTCGGCGAGCGCGGATCGCGATTCGGCGTCGGCTCCTGCGGGGCCAGGGGCAGGCGCGCCGGAGAGCCGGATGGCGGCGCGCGGTGTCGCGCCCGGGGTGGGGTGGGGGCCCTCTCGCCCGGGCGTGGCCGTCCGTGGGGGAGACGCGCCGCCAGCCGGCCCCGGTGGTTCGGAGCGGGGCTCCTGGGTGCCGGGTCCGTCGACGGGTTCGTCAGAGGATCGCGACCGGGGCGACGGGGGTGCCCGTGGCGCCGGTGAACGGTTCGGGCATCGCCGACAGCAGGAAGGTGAAGCGGCCGACTTCTCCACAGGCTGTGGACAACTTTTCGAGGTTCCAGTTCTGGCCCTGGAGCATGCCCATTTCCACCAGGTGGAGGCCGTGGACGGGCAGCCACAGGTCCTCTGTCTCGGGTGGAAATATCTCAAAGGTGAGGGTGTCGTTCGCGACCGCCGCGACATCGCGGGCGTGGAACCACTCCGGGGTGCGCACGGACAGACCGGGCGAGGGGAAGGCGTACCCCTGCTTGTCGCCCGCGAGGAGGAGCTGGATCTGACCGGTACGTACGAGGACGATGTCGCCCGGGCCGACCTTCGTGCCGGTCAGCTCCTCGGCCGCATCGAGGTCCTCCGGGGTCACCGCGTGCCCGCTGTCCAGGCGCCCCACCCCGCGCGCGCGGGCCACGTCCAGCAGGACGCCGCGCGAGACGATGTGCCGGGGCTTGTCGATGCCGTTGAACTCGGCGCCCCCGTGGGCGGTGATCGTGTCGGCGGGGCGGCCGTTGTAGAGCCTGCCCGAGTGCGAGACATGGCTGAGCGCGTCCCAGTGGGTGGCCGCCTGGAGGCCCATCGTCACGGCGTCGTCGCTGCAGGCGATCGTGCCGGGGCCGAACAGCTCCTGGTTGATCTGCACCATCGTGTGCAGCGGATCGACCCGGCCCGGGATCATCCCCGTCTGTACGCCGTCCTGGCGCAGGGGAAGGGCGAGCGGTACGCGCAGGCCGGTCCGGACGTTCGCGGCGGCCTCGCGCACGACCTCGTCGGTGATCAGGTTCAGGGTGCCGATCTCGTCGTCGGCACCCCAACGCCCCCAGTTGTTCACGCGCTTGGCGATCTCGTGGAACTCGGCCGGCAGTGACATGAGTACTCCCCGGGACTTGTCTCCAGGTATCTGACGGGTCGTAGAATCTGAGCCGTAGCAAATCTAACGGACCGTCAGAAACCGCGGGAAGGGGCCGGGGCGTGGGGAACTTCCTGGAAGGCAGGGTCGTCGCCGTGACCGGGGCGGGCCGGGGCATCGGACGCGCGGTGGCACTGGCCGCCGCGGCCGAGGGCGCACGGGTCGTCGTCAACGACTACGGCGTCTCCATCGAGGGCTCACAGCCGAGCAGTTCGGTCGCCGACGCCGTCGTCAAGGAGATCGGGGCGGCCGGCGGGGAAGCGGTCGCCGTGGCCGACGACATCTCCACCATGGCCGGCGGGCAGCGGATCGTCGACACGGCCCTGGAGACCTACGGGCGGCTCGACGGGGTCGTCTGCGTGGCCGGGATCCTGCGCGAACGAATGCTCTTCAACATGTCCGAGGACGAGTGGGACCCGGTCATCGCCACGCATCTGAAGGGCACGTTCACCGTGTTCCGTGCGGCCTCGGCCGTGATGCGGCGGCAGGGTTCCGGCACGCTGATCGGGTTCACCAGCGGCAACCACCAGGGGTCCGTCTCGCAGGCCAACTACAGCGCGGCCAAGGGCGGGATCATCTCGCTCGTCCGCAGCGCGGCGCTCGGGCTCCACAAGTACGGGGTGACGGCGAACGCGGTCGCGCCGGTCGCCCGTACGCGGATGTCCGCGAACGTGCCGATGGAGCTGACGGAGATCGGTGAGCCGGAGGATGTGGCCGCGCTCGTGGTGTACCTGCTGTCCGGGCGGGCCCGGGAGGAGGGGATCACCGGGCAGGTGTACACCGTGGCGGGGCCGAAGATCGCGGTGTGGGCGCAGCCGCGGGAACTCCGTTCGGGGTATGCGGAAGGGGGGTGGACGCCTGAGCGGATCGCTGACTTCCTGCCGGGGACGGTGGGGGTTGACCCGATGCCGTTGTTGGTGCGGGTGGAGGAGATGGAGCGGGCTGCTCGGGCCGCGCGGGGGGCGGGGGCGTAGGGGGCGGTCGTGGGTGGGTGCGGGTGCGTTGTGGCTGGTTGCGCAGTTCCCCGCGCCCCTAAAAGCTGGGCGGTGGGAGGACACCTTGGAATTCGGGTGTACGTCGGAGGATGAAGCCTTTCGCGCTGAGGTGCGGGGGTGGCTTGCGGAGCATGTGGGGGGTGCCGGGGACCGCAGGACCTGGGAGCGGGTTCTTGGACGTGGGGGGTGGATCGGGATCGGGTGGGGGGTGGAGGGGTACGGGAATCGGGCTGTCGGGCTGGGGCGGCAGGTGGTGTGGGCCGAGGAGTATGCGCGGGCCCGGGCGCCCGCGCGCAGTGGGCACATCGGGGAGAAGCTGCTGGCTCCCACGCTCATCGCGCACGGCAGTGAGGAGCAGAGGAACCGGTTCCTGCCGCCCATCGCGTCCGGTGACGAGCTGTGGTGCCAGGGGTACAGCGAGCCCGGCGCCGGGTCCGACCTCGCCGGGATCCGTACGCAGGCCGTGCGGGAGGCGGACGGCGGCTACCGGATCAGCGGGCAGAAGATCTGGACCTCGCTGGCGCACGAGGCGGACTGGTGTTTCGTGCTGGCGCGTACGGAGGCGGGGTCGCGGCGGCATCGCGGGCTGAGCTTTCTGCTCGTACCCATGGACCAGCCCGGGCGGATCGAGGTCCGGCCGATCCGGCAGATGACCGGGACCAGCGAGTTCAACGAGGTCTTCTTCGACGGGGCGCACGCCCGGGCGGAGCATCTCGTCGGCGGTGAGGGCAACGGCTGGCAGGTCGCGATGAGCCTGCTCGGCTTCGAACGCGGCGTCTCCACACTGGCCCAGCAGGTCGGCTTCGCACAGGAGTTGGCGCAGGTCGTGGAGGCGGCCGTCGCCTCGGGGGCGGCCGACGACCCGGTCGTACGCGATCTGCTCGTACGCCAGTGGGCCGAGCTGCGCACCATGCGGTGGAACGCCCTGCGGACGCTGGGGAGTTCGGCGGACCTGGGCGCGCCCAGTGTGGCCAAGCTGATGTGGGGCCGGTGGCATCAGCGGCTCGGGGAACTGGCGATGCGGGTACGGGGGGCCGGGGCGGCGGTCGGCCCCGCGGACTGGTCGGCCGAGGCGCCCTACGAACTCGACGCTCTCCAGCACCTGTTCCTCTTCAGCCGCGCCGACACCATCTACGGCGGTTCGGACGAGATCCAGCGCACGATCATCGCCGAGCGCGTGCTCGGCCTTCCCAGGGAAGCGAAGGGCTGAGGCCATGAAGGGCGTGATCTTCGACGGTGAGCAGACCCAGGTGGCGGACGACCTGGAGATACGGGATCCGGGACCCGGCGAGGTACTGGTGGAGATCTCGGCGGCGGGGTTGTGCCACAGCGACCTCTCCGTGCTGGACGGCACCATCCCCTTCCCCGTACCCGTGGTGCTCGGGCACGAGGGCGCCGGAGTCGTGGCGGAGGTGGGCGCGGGCGTCACGCATGTGCAGCCCGGTGACCACGTCTGCCTGTCCACGCTCGCGAACTGCGGTGCCTGCGCCGAGTGCGACCGGGGGCGGCCCACCATGTGCCGCACGGCCATCGGGAGGCCGCGGCGGCCGTTCCTGCGGGACGGGCAGCCGCTGTACCAGTTCGCGTCCAACTCCGCCTTCGCCGAACGGACGTTGGTCAAGGCCGTGCAGGCGGTACGGATCCCCGAGGACATTCCGATGGCCTCGGCCGCGCTCATCGGATGCGGGGTGCTGACCGGGGTCGGGGCCGTGCTGAACCGGGCGCGGGTCGAGCACGGGGACAGCGTGGTCGTCATCGGGACGGGCGGGATCGGGCTCAACGTGATCCAGGGCGCGCGGATCGCCGGCGCGCTGACGGTGGTGGCGGTGGACTCGAATCCGGCGAAGGAGGGGGTGGCACGGCGGTTCGGGGCCGGGCACTTCTTCACGTCCGTGGAGGGGGTGCGGGACGTGCTGCCGACGGGGGCGGATCACGTCTTCGAGTGTGTGGGGCGGGTGGAGCTGGTACGGCAGGCCGTCGACCTGCTCGACCGGCGGGGGCAGGCGGTACTGCTGGGCGTGCCGCCCGCGGGGGCCGAGGCGTCCTTCCTCGTCTCGTCGATGTACCTGGACAAGTCGATCCTCGGGTGCCGGTACGGGGCCTCGCGGCCGCAGCGGGATGTTGCGCTGTATGCGCAGATGTACCGGGAGGGGCGGTTGTTGCTGGATGAGCTGGTGACGCAGACGTATGCGGTGGGGGACTTCGAGAAGGCGGTCGCGGATGCGCGTCTCGGGCTTGCAGCCCGGGCTGTCTTGACGTTCTAGGAACGTCGGGGCGGATTGCGTGTGCGGGCCCGGTGGGGGCGGGCCTTAAGGATTGCGCAGTTCCCCGCGCCCCTAAAGGCAAAAGATTGCGCCGTTCCCCGCGCCCCTAGGGGGTGGGGGCCGGCGTGGGTTTGTGCGTGCGGGTTCGGTGGGGGTTGGCCGCGCAGTTCCCCGCGCCCCTAGGTACCTAGGGGCG
>NZ_JBHWZP010000241.1:0-14290 GCF_042728395.1 Streptomyces sp. NPDC060205 | reverse complement strand
CGCGCCCCTCAAAAGCGGGGCTACGCCCCAGCTTTTGCCCGTTCAGGGCCGCGCAGAACTACGCACCCGGCCCTCGCAAGCCCCAAAGGGGCGCGGGGAACGGCGCGGCCAACCCCCACCGGGCCCGCAGCCGAGACCGCTTCCCCAGCCACCCCAAAGGGGCGCGGGGAACTGCGCGAACGGCCCCCACCGGCCCGCAGCCGAACACGCTTCCCCCGCCAGCCGCAGGCGCAGCCGCACGCGCCGGCTCAGTGGCCCTCCATCGCCCACGCCCGCGCACCGTCGGGGCGCGCGCCGGGCGGCGAGGGCGCGGCCAGCCAGCCCGCGACCGCCGCAGCGATCGGCTGGCCGGACTCGATCTGGACGAACCCGAACTGCCCGGACTGGTTGCACTCCAGGAACCACCACATCCCCTCGGCGTCCTCGGCGAAGTCGAACGCTCCGAAGGCCAGCCCGGCCTCCCGGAGGTACGTACGGACCCCGGCCGCGACGGACGACGGCGTGTCCACCGGCCGCCACAGCGCTTCCGAGGCCGCGAACCGGACGTCCACCTCGTCGGGATCGGCGTCCGGCGCGACCGCCTTGCGCGCGGCGAACATCCGCTCGCCAACGCAGGTGAGCCTGATGTCCGCCCGTTTGACCACCCGCCGTTGCAGCAGGGTGGGGCCGAACGCGACGGCCGCGAAGTCTGTGCCGGGTGCGACCCGGCTGGTGGGCACCGCCCGGGGCGGCTCCTGCGGGTGCGCGCCCGACACGGGCTTGACCACGAGATCCGGGAAGCGGTCCGCGAAGTCCCGGGCCGCCTGCGGGAACGTCGTGATCAAAGTGGCGGGTACGGGCAGTCCGCAGCGCTGCGCCAGTGACAGCTGCCAGGGCTTGTGACGGGCCCGGCGGGCCGCGTCGGGGTGGTTCATCCAGCGTGCGTCGGTGGAGCGCAGCATGCCGTAGAGCGCCTGCGCGGACTCCTCGGTCAGCCAGTCGGAGGGCTCGGCGGCACGGGAGGCCGCCGCACCGGGCCGGCGGATCCAGACGGACCGCAGACCGCCCATGCTCACCAGCCTGCCGCCGGCGGACAGATGCCCGCGAAAGGTGCCGCGCACGTACTCCCCGGACAGGGCCACCGGGCCGGGAAGGTCCGCGGGATCGAGGCGGACGACCGGGACGGCGCCCCTGTCGAGCTCCGCCACCACCATGTCCGCGGTCACATCCTGTTCGCACGTCAGGATCAGAACCGTCATCGTCGGGGGTCCGGAATCAGTCGTCGAAGTGGGTCTTTGAGCCCGCTGTGGAAGTCGTGGAGCCCAACTCCCGCAACACGGCGTAGTCATGCGCGGCCAGCCGCCCGTCGGGAAACACATTCAATTGCAGTCTGGAGTCATAGGCATACGGAGCGCTGACCTCCAACTGCTGGGCCGGACGGGCGTAGTTGAGCGCGAACGGTCGCATCGGTTCTCCTTGCTCGGTGCGGATCCGACCAAGCGGATCGTGACGCTCCGGCGTCACGTTACCTGGCGGATCCACAGGGCTTCCACGGAGATATACGAATCGAACTGGAGAATGGTTGCCTCACGCTGCGTAGTCATCGGACGGGTACGGTCCGTGACGTGAGCCGGCCGCGCCGACCGTCCGTGCACACGGCAGCCATTCACCTCTGGAGACGCGGGTCCGAGCGTTACGGATCCGAGGTGGAGCCGCAGTTCAGCGCACTGACGCACACGTTCCTCCACCGCGCGCCCCGCGCGCCGGTGTGGTGTCCCGGGACCGGTGATGCTTGGGCACACCGCTCCACGAGCCCTCGTACGGGTCCGGCCGCGGCCGAGAATTTCATCCGGAGGACACCCCCCACACAGCTACTCTCGTAGCGCTTCCCGATCTCCACGCCTGTTCGCCGACCGCTCGCCCGTATCCCTTTTCCGCCGCTTTCAGACCGTCAACCGGAGGCAGACATGGACCAGTTGCAGCAAGAAGTGGATCCGGCGGAGGTCGGTCTGGACCCGGCGGCCCTGGACCGTCTCGACCGGTTCTTCGCCCGTCGCGTGAACGACGGCCTCCTTCCCGGGTACCTCGTTTCCGTGAGCCGTCACGGACGTGTAGCGCATCTCACGTCGTACGGTCTGCGCGACCGGGAGTCCGGCACCCCCGTCACCGCCGACACGGTGTGGCGGCTCTACTCGATGACCAAGCCGGTGGCCTCCGTCGCCGCGCTGATGCTCCACGACGAGGGCCTGCTCGGCCTCGACGACCCGGTCTCCCGCCATCTGCCGGCCTTCGCGGACCTGCGGGTCTACGAGAGCGGCGCGGGCGACGACCTCAGGACCCGCCCGGCCGACGGCCCGCTCCTGGTCAGGCATCTGCTGACGCACACCGCGGGCCTGACCATCGGCGCCTACCGCACGCATCCCGTGGACGCCCTCTACCGCGCCGCTGGCATCGAGATCCAGGCACCGCAGGAGGCGGATCTCGCCGAGGCGTGCGAGCTGTACGCGCGTCTGCCCCTGCAGTTCGAGCCGGGGACCCAGTGGAACTACTCGGTCGCGACCAATGTGGTCGGCCGTCTCATCGAGGTGGTGACGGGCCGTCCGCTGGACACGTTCCTCGCCGAACGGGTCTTCGCGCCCCTGGGCATGACCGACACAGGCTTCTGGGTCGCCGGAGAGCGGGCCGACCGGCTGGCAGTCCTCTACCAGGAGGACCCGGAGGACAAGGAGGGCGGGATCGTCCCCGTTCCGGGCCCGCCGGTGCACGAGCGTCCGCGGCTGCTCTCGTGCAGCAGCGGCCTGGTGGGAACGGCCGGCGACTACCACCGCTTCATGGAGTTCCTCCGCCGCCGCGGCGAACTCGACGGCGTCCGGCTCCTGTCCCCCGAGACCGTGGACACCATGGCGACGAACCACCTCCCCGCCGACCTGCACGCCTTCGGCAGCAGGCCCATTCACGGGCAGCCGGACAACGCGGGCCTGGGCTTCGGCCTCGGCGTCTCGGTCGTGGTGGACGCAGCCCGCACACCGTCCCCGGAGAGCGAGGGCTCGTACGGCTGGAGCGGCGCGGGCGGCACGACCTTCTGGGTCGACCCCCGCAACGACCTGACCGTCCAGTTCATGACCCAGGTGCGCCCGGCGGGAATGCTGTCCTTCCACGAACTGAAGAGTTTCGTCCACGAGGCCCTGGCGGGCTGAGAGTCCGTGGCGTGGGCGGGCGTCACCCGGGGGCGGCGCCCGCCGTCGTTGCCGACGGGCTCAGTCGCCGACCCTGAGCGTGAAGTGGAGCCCCTCGCCCCGCAGTTCGGTGAGCCATTCCTCCGAGCGCTCCGGTGTCTCCGCCGCGCGGCTCAGGCCCGGTGGCAGGGCGCCCCGCAGGATCGCCCGTACTCCGACCGCGAGCGTTCGCGAGACGCAGCGCGCCATCGCGCTCTCCCGCGCGTCCCCCTCCAGGTCCAGGAGGTAGCGACCCGACCACCTGTGCCCGGATCCGCTCCTCACCTCCAACGTCACCGCGAGGACCACCCGGTCGCGGTCGGCGTCGGTTGTCGGGTAGCGGGCTGCCAGGTCGCGGGCAAGGCCGGCGATCAACCGATCGTCTCCGCCGACAAGTTGGTCGAACACCGGCTGCCACGCCTCCGACCAGCCGTCTAGACGCAACGTGCCGCGGATGAACGTCTGCGGCTTCCAGGCGGGCGGCAGTCCGTACTGTCCGACGAACGGGACGCTGTCGCGGTTCGGGTAGACCTCGAAGGTCTCCCCGTCCACCTCATGGGGCCGGGTGGCCTCCCAAGGGCGCGGGGCCGTCGTCCCGGCGCCGGACTCGATGTAACGGGCGGGCGAGCGCAGGGCGCCCAGGACGCCTGCCGGGGCCCAGCTGAAGCGGTACCTGAAGTCGTTCGGGACGGCGGGGACGCCTCCGCAGTACGAGGTGAGGCTCACCTCGGCCGCGGTGTCCGCGCCGATCTCCGCACGGGCGCGGGCGATGAGGCTGTGCGCGAAGAGGTGGTCGATGCCGGGGTCGAGGCCCGCCTCGGTCAGGACGACCACCCCGGCGGCCGTGGCTGCCGGGACCTGGTCCAGTACCGCGTCGGAGACATAGCTGGAGCAGGCGAAGTGCGCGCGGCCCGCCACGCAGGCGGCGAGCAGTCCCGTGTGCTCGGGGGCGGGCAGCATGGAGACCACCACGTCCCCGGGGGCCAGTTCGGCGGTGAGGGCCGCGAGGGTGTAGGCGCGGGGTGCGGCGCGACCGGTGAGGCCGAGTGCCGCCAGTGCCTGCCCGGCCCGCTCCTCCGTGCGGTGCCACAGCCGTACGCGGTCGGCCGCCTCGCAGAGCGCGGCGAGCCCGCTGCCGGTGGACAGGCCCGCGCCGATCCAGTGGACGGTCCCGGAGGGCGGCACGAGGCCGGACCCGGGTGCGGGGACAGGGACGGGTACGGAGTCGGGTGCGGCCGGCTCAGACATCGTCCGACCCGGCTTCCCGTACGCCGAGTTCGCGGCACGCCTGCGTGAAGCGGTCCAGGCAGCGGCCCCACTCCCCGCCCACCCCGAACTCCAGGAGCAGGGGTGTCAGCGCCGCCGAGAAGTCGGTGCTCGCCTCCTCGGGGAGCAGGGACGGCAGGTTGTCGATGGCGATGAGATCGAGGGCGGGCCGTTCGTGCAGACGCCGCACGGGCTCCGCCCAGTCGGTGACCGTGTCGTAGACCGGCAGGACGTTGTACGGGGAGCCGACGTCGCAGGTCACGTCGCACACCGTGCGCAGCCGGCGGCCGGGGTCGGCCAGGTCCTTGCCGGTGAGGAACGGGGTGGAGGGGCCGGTGGTGAGTACCGTGTTCACCATCAACTCGTGGGCCAGCAGGGCCGGTCGGTCCAGGGCGCGGGTCTCGGGGAGGTCCCAGCAGGTGGGTTCGAGGCCCGCCTCGGCGAGCGCCGCCCGTGCCCCGCGTCCGGAGCGGCCCAGCGCCCCGATCACCAGCGGGGCGAACCGTTCGTCGCCGGCGGCCGGGTGGAGTGCGTCGTCCAGTTCCTTCTTCGACGTGGGCCGCAGTGGAGCCGTCAGCCTGCCTCGGTGGTGCAGGACCGCGAGGGCGGCGCCCACATAGCCCGCCCAGTAGCCGAACGCGGCGAGCCTGCGCCCGTCCCCGTCCACCAGGTACTCCAGGTCGAACAGGGTCCCGCCGCCCGCGGCGAAGCGGCGCAGCAGTACCTCGGCGCCCGGCTGCGCCTTGTACGCGTGCCCGAAGAAGATGTGCCGGTGCCGCAACGCCGCCGCCTCGTCGGGGGACTCCCCCGGCCCTTCGGGTGCGTCCGGCAGTTTCTTGAGGCCGACGATCACCGCGTCGTCCGGCGCCCCCCTCCAGGAGCCCGCCGGGGCGATCCGGCAGCCGGCCGCCTCGTACGCCTCGGCGGGGAAGACCCGCTGCGGGGACTCCTCGACGGTCAGGGTCACGCCTGCCTCGACGAGCCGCCGGGCGTCGGACGGCACGACCGGGGTGCGCCGCTCGGTCGTACGGGTCTCGTGGCGCAGCCACAGGTGCAGCTCGGTCATACGAGGTTGACCTCCGGTCTCGGGGCGTCGGCGGCGAACCGGTCGGCCCGCAGCGGGGTGACGTCGACGAACGGATCCTGCCCCAGGTAGAGATCGCGGACCACCTCTCCGACGGCGGGTCCCTGGAGGAAGCCGTGCCCGGAGAACCCGGTCGCGTACAGGAAGCGGGAGACGTGGGCGGCCTCGCCGATCAGGGCGTTGTGGTCCGGGGTGATCTCGTACAGGCCCGCCCAGCCGCCCGTCCTGCGCACGTCGAGCAGGGTGGGGGCGCGGCGCTCCATGGCCTCGTAGAGGCGGGGGATCCAGCGGTCGTGCGTCTCGGTGGCGAAGCCGGGTCGCTCGTCGGGGTCGGACATGCCGACGAGGAGGCCGGGGCCCTCGGTGTGGAAGTACAGGCTGCTGGTGAAGTCGATGGTCATGGGGAGGCCGGGCGGGAGGTCCGGGATCGGCTCGGTGACGGCTATCTGGCGGCGCAGGGGCTCCACCGGCAGGTCCACGCCCGCCATCGCGCCGACGGCCCGGGACCAGGCGCCTGCCGCGCAGACGACGGCGGACGTGGCGATCCGGCCCTGCCGAGTGACGACGGCCGTGATGTCGCCGCCGCGCTTGTCGATGCCGGTGACCTCGCAGTGCCGGACGATCGTCGCGCCGTGGCGGCGGGCGGCGGCCGCGTATCCGTGCACCACCGCCTCCGGTGTGCAGTGGCCGTCGTCGGGGGAGAAGGCGGCGGCCAGCAGTCCGTCGGTGGTGATGAGCGGGGCGAGGCGGCGGGCCTCGGCCGGGTCGGTCATCCGGCTGGGGACGCCGAGAGCGTTCTGCAGCCGGACCCCGGCCTCGAACGCCTCGACCTCCCCGGGCGTCGACAGCAGGAAGAGATAGCCGACGCGGTGCAGTCCGATGTCGTGGCCCGTCTCCTCCTCGAAGCGGCCGAACGCCTCCAGGCTGCGGGCGCCGAGCTGGATGTTGAGCTCGTCGGAGAACTGCGCGCGGACACCTCCCGCGGCGCGCGCCGTGGACCCGGAGGCCAGTTCGTCGCGCTCGACCAGCACCACGTCGGGCACTCCGGCCCGCGCGAGGTGACAGGCGATGCTCGTCCCCATCACCCCGCCGCCGATGACGACGACGTCCGCGCGCGCCGGCACGGCGGTCATGGGCGGACCGTTCCGAGGTCTGAGGTCATCCCCCATCCCTTCCCAAGTCCGCGCCGGTGTCACCACATCCGGCGCGGCGGGCGGACGGTCCGCAGGGGCGGCCGGCGGTCAGACCCGGTGGCCGACCACCGCGTCCAGGTGCGGCAGGTCGTGGTCCAGGCGCTCGCGCTTGGTGCGCAGGTAGGTGATGTTGTCGTCGCAGGGCGGGATCAGCAGGGGCACCTGCGCGTCGACGCGGATGCCGTTGCGGACCAACGCCTCGCGCTTGCGCGGGTTGTTGGACATCAGCCGCACCGAGCGGACACCGAGGTCGTGCAGGATGTCCGCGCCCACGCCGTAGTCACGGGCGTCCACGGGCAGGCCGAGCGCGAGGTTCGCCTCCACCGTGTCGAGGCCCTCCGACTGGAGCTTCATCGCCTGGAGCTTGGCCAGCAGACCGATGCCGCGGCCCTCGTGCCCCCGGAGGTAGATCAGGACCCCGCGGCCCTCCGCGGCGATCTCCCGCAGCGCGGTGGTGAGTTGCGGGCCGCACTCGCAGTGCCGGGACCCGAACGCGTCCCCGGTCAGGCACTCGGAGTGCAGCCGGGTGAGAATTCCCTCACCGCGGGCGCCCCGTATGTCGCCGTACACCAGGGCCACTTGTTCGTCTCCGCGAGTACGGTCCAGGTAGCCGACGGCCTCGAAATCACCGTGCACGGTGGGCAGCGGAGAACTCACGACCCGCTCGACGCCTGCGGACTGGGATTTCCCGGCGAGTACGCCATCTATTTCTGTCATGATTCTGGTTCCTAAGCAGAGACGAAAGGTCGCGAGAACATGGTCAATTCGGGCGGTTCGGAAATACGGCTCACGGAGTCAAGGGCCTTGCCGACGGACACCACGGAGGATGTGCGCGCACGAGGCGCCGGCGCCGGCCGGCAGGTCGCCGTGCTCCCCGTCGGCAGCTTCGAGCAGCACGGCCGGTATCTTCCGCTGGCGACCGACACGCTCGTGGCGTGTGCGATCGCCCGGGAGGTCGCTGCCGCATTCCCCGTTCATCTCCTTCCTCCGGTGACGATCTCCTGCTCCCACGAACACGCGGCCTGGCCGGGAACGGTGAGCATTTCCTCCGTGACACTCCATGCGGTGGTGCGGGACATAGCCGATTCGCTGCGTCGGTCGGGCGTGGACACACTCGTACTGATCAATGGTCATGGCGGCAATTACGTGTTGGGCAATGTCGTTCAGGAATCCTCCGCGGCCGGTGCTCGAATGGCTCTGTTCCCGGCGGTCGAGGACTGGGAAACGGCGCGGGAGGCGGCCGGGGTGGAAACCTCGCTGCTCACCGATATGCATGCGGGGGAAATCGAGACCTCCATTCTGCTGCACACCGATCCCGAATATCTCAGGCCTGGTTACGAGACCTCCGACTTCGTCGCCGACGACCGTCGGCATCTGCTCTCCCTCGGTATGTCGGCCTATACCAAGTCCGGTGTCATCGGCCGCCCTTCGAGGGCGTCCGCCGAGAAGGGGAAGGAACTTCTCGCTTCGCTCGCCGACTCCTTCGGAGCGTACTTCTCGCTACTGACATCCGACTCCGGCGTACCGATGGTGCCGCTCGTACCGCGCGTACCGCCGGCCGTCGATCCGCACTGAGCGTCTCCGTTCCCCTCGGCGCGGGCCGGCGGCCGTTGTCCCGATGACCGCGGTCGCGCGTCCGGGTCCGCGCCGGCCGCCGCGTCGCGGGTCTCGCGCGGGCCGCGCAGTCCCCCGTACCAGCGCCCCACCAGGACGGCGATGCCGGGCAGGCTCGCGGCGAAGCTGAGGACGCCGTAGACGACGGCGACGGTCAGGCCCTGGGTCGCGCCCAGGCCCGCGGCGCCGAACGCCCAGGCGGTGACGCCCTCCCGGGGCCCCCAGCCTCCGACGTTCAGCGGCAGTCCCATGGCGATCAGGGCCAGCAGCGCCAGGGGCACCAGCTCGGCGGCGGGCGCGGCCGATCCGGCCGCCCGGGCCGCGAGCAGGAACATCAGGACGTGTCCCGCGAGGACCACGACGGACGAGAACACCACACCCGGCCAGCTGCCGCGCGCCAGCAGCGCCCCGCGGGCCTCGGTGAGCGCGCCCCGCACGGCCCGGAAGCGGCGGGAGGTACGCGGCGCACGGCCCCTGCCGCGGACGGCGCCGACGGTGACGACCCCGCACACCGAGACGACCGCCAGCAGCGCGACGAGGTGCCGGGTCTCGGACAGGACCGGCGAGGGCTGGGTGAGCAGGACGGCCACGCCGACCGCGGCCAACACGGCCTGTCCCGCGACCCGTTCGAGGACGACCGCGCGCACGCCGCGCCCGACGTCCCCGGCGCTCTGCCCGTGCCGTACCGCCCGGTGCACGTCCCCGAGGACGCCGCCGGGCAGGGCCGCGTTGAGGAACAGCGCGCGGTAGTAGTCGGCGACGGCCGCGCCCAGCGGCAGTTCGAGGCGCATGCCCCGGGCCACCACGCACCAGCGCCAGGCGCTGAACACCGTGGTGAGCAGGCCGATGCCGAGCGCCGCGAGGAGGGTGACCCCGTCGATGCGGCGCAGACCGTCCAGGAAGACTCCGGTGCCGAGACGCCAGGTCAGCACCGTGAGGATGACGACGCCGGCGATGGTGCCGAAGTGGGTGCGCAGGAACCGGACGCCGGAGCGGGCGCCGCCCGTCCGGCCGCCGCGCGGACCCGCGGCGGGTGCGCCGGGGTGCGCGTCGGCGTGGGTCCGCTCCGTCGCCTCGACCGGGTCGCCGGCGTGGACCGCCGCCGACAGCTCCTCGTCCGGGGCGGCCGGTGGCCGCTCCTGGCGCGCCACGGTTCCCGCGCCCATCACACGCCCCCGGCCGGCCGGGCCAGCGCGAGCAGATCGCTGTGGTGGACCACCACGGTCAGCTCCCCCGCCTCGCAGGCCGCGAGACGCTCACGCAGATACGTCTCTGCCCGGGCCGCCAGTTCGGGTCGCTGCTCGACGGCCGCGCCGACCCAGCCGCGCAGCCACTCCGCCGTCAGCGCGGACTCGTCCGGGCCGAGGTGCCAGGCGCTGGGGTGCACCCGTACGGTCGCGCCGTGCCCGGAGAAGGCGTCGCAGGCCGCGCTGACCGCGTCGGGGCCGAGCAGGCTCCCGCGCCGCTGGTGGTCGTTGAACGCGTCGGCGATCTCGGCGTCCAGCGGGTCGGCGGGGGTGAGTTCGACCCGGCCCGCCACCGAGAGGGTGAGGAGGGCGGGGCAGCCGGCTCCGGCGCAGGCCGCGGCCAGTGTCTCGATCTCGTCGGCGTCGAGGACGTCGAGAAGTGCGGAGGCCGTCACCAGCGAGGCCCCGGCCAGGGCGTCGGCGGTCAGCCGGCCGACGTCGCCGCGCTGGGTCTCCACCGTCACCCGGCTGCCGTCGGCGGCCGATCGGGGCGAGCCGACGGCCGCGAAGTGCAGCAGGTACGGGTCCCGGTCGTGCAGCACCCAGTGCTGGGGGCCGTCGAGCCGGGGCGCGAGCCAGCGGCCCATGGAGCCGGTGCCGCAGCCCAGGTCGTGGATGACGAAGCCGCCCGCCCGTCCCGGCAGGTTCGCGAGCCGGATCCGCAGCGGATCGAGCAGTTCGGCCGCCCGGGCCGAGGCGTCGACGCCCTCGCGCAGCTGCAGCCACTCGGGCGCGTAGCGGGTGGTGTCGTCGGTTGCCTCACCGCGGGTGCGGTCGCCCAGCCGAATCGTTCCTGTGTCCCGTACGCGCTCCCCCGCCCCCGGGTCCTCCGCCGGCGCCGCGCTCGTACCGACGCCCGGACTCGTGCTCGTACTGGTACTTGTACTCGTGCTTGTACTGGTGCCGCTCATGCCGCCCCCCTCCTTGCCTCGCTCTTCAGTCGCCCCATGACACCCGACAGACTCCGGGCCGTCGCGGCCCAGCCTCCGAGTGATGCCCGGCGGGCCCGCGCGGCGGCCTTGAGGCGCCGGCGGACATCGGCCTCGCCGAACCAGCCGCGCAGTTCCGCGGCGAGCGCCGCGGGGTTCTCCGGCGGGACGAGCAGCCCGGGCACCCCGCCGTCGGGCGCGCGTCCGACCGCTTCGGGGAGACCGCCGACGTCCGTGGCCAGTACGGGGATCCCGCGGGCCAGCGCCTCGGTGACGGCCATGCCGTACGTCTCGGCGTACGAGGTGAGGACCATCAGGTCGGCGGAGGCGTAGCTGGCGTCGAGTGCGGCACCGGACCTGGGTCCGGCCAGCTCCAGCCGGTCGCCGAGGCCGTGCTGCTCGATCAGGTCCCGCAGCAGGTCCACGTACTCGGGGTCGTGGTCGAGGCCGCCCACGAGGGCGCAGGTCCAGGGCAGGTCGGTGACGGTGGCGAGGGCCTCGATGAGCCGGTGCTGGCCCTTGCGCGGGGTGACCGAGGCGACGCACAGGAGCCGGGAGACGCCGTCCGTGCCGGCGGCGAGCGGTGCGATGTCGGCGCCGGGGGTGGCGACATGGACACGGTCGGGCGCGAGGCCGTGGTGGGCGACGAGCCTGCGGGCCGCCCACTCGCTGGTGGCCACGACGGCCGGCACGGCACGCAGGGTGTGGCGCTCCCGGGCGTCCAGGTCGGCGGCGACCTCGGGCGTGAGCCCGGTCTCGTCGCCGAGCGGCAGGTGGACGAGGACGACCAGCCGCAGCCGTTCGGCCTCCGGGACGATGATCTCGGGGACCGCGCAGGCGACGATCCCGTCGAGCAGGACGACCGTGCCGTCGGCCAGCTCGGCGAGGGTGCGGGCCAGTTCGTCGCGGGCCGCCGCCCCGGGCCGGGGCCAGCTGCCGTCGATGGCGTGCTTGTGCACCTGCCAGCCGAAGCCGGGCAGATCGAGGCTGACGCGGGCGTCGTAGACGTTGCCGCCGCTCGGCATGGTCGTGTCGTTGACTCCGCCGGGCATCACGAAGTGCATGGCGCGCAGGGACATGGGGATGATGTCGGCGTATGAGCTCACAGGGCACGCTCGTAACTCGCCCAGGCGATGTGCGACTCGTGCAGGGTGACCGTGATGCCGGCCAGTCCGCGGGCTCCTTCGCCCAGTGCTCCCTTTTCCACCCGCTCGGCGAGGCGGTCGGCGACGACCTTCGCCAGGAACTCCGTGGAGGTGTTGGTGTCGGCGAACACCGGCTCGTTGTCGAGGTTCCGGTAGTTCATCTCGGCCACCACCTCCCCCAGTTCCCTGGTGGCCAGTCCGATGTCGACGACGATGTTGTCGTCGTCCAGCTCGGCGCGGCGGAACGTGGCGTCCACGAGGAACGTCGCTCCGTGCAGTCGCTGCGCGGGTCCGAAGACCTCTCCGCGGAAGCTGTGGGCGATCATCAGGTGATCGCGGACGGTGATGCTGAACAACGGACGACCCTCCAGGTGCGGTGCGTCTGACCCCTCTGCCGGGGCGTGCCGTGTAGTACGGCCGGTCCGTTCTCCGTGTTCAGAGGGTTCGGGTCGGAGTTTCGGACACGTTCACCGGGACAGGGGTGTCAGTTGGGCGCGTGGTGCGAACTTGATTACCGGCGTTGGGTTTTGGCTACACGGTGTGCGGACGTGACCGCTTGCGAGCGGAGTGGGATGTGGGCCCCGGCTCAGGATGACGCGTACTCGGGCCTGCGTCTGCCTCGGGTCCGCGTCGTCGTACCCGGGTACCCGGGTCTACAGCGTCCTCGGGTCCGCGTCGTAGCGCACGAGGTGGCACATCGCGGTCGTCTCGCCCGTGCTGAGCGCGGCCATGGCCCCGGGCAGGTCCTCGAAGGCGCACTCGCCCGTGATCAGGGTGTCGAACGCGGGATCTGCGAGGAGTTCGAGGGAGAGGGCGAGCCGGTCGGCGTAGGTGCGGCGGGCGCTCCTGGCGGGCGAGACGGAACCGACCTGGCTGCTGCGGACGGTGAGACGGCGGGAGTGGAACGCCTCGCCGAGCGGCAGGGTGACCTTGCGGTCGCCGTACCAGCTCAGTTCGAGGACCGTGCCCTCCGGGGCGAGGAGTTCGAGCGCGCGGGACAGTCCGGCCTCGGTGGCGCTCGCGTGGACCACGAGGTCGCGGTCCCCGGCGGCGTCCTGCGGGAGCGCGAACTCGATGCCCAGGGCCTGTGCGATCTCCGCGCGTGCCGGGTTGGCGTCGATCAACTGGACGCGGGCGGCGGGATACCGGGCGAGCAGCGCGGCGACGCTCGCGCCGACCATGCCCGCGCCGATCACGGAGATCCGGTCGCCGATGAGGGGGGCCGCGTCCCAGAGGGCGTTGACGGCGGTCTCCACCGTGCCGGCCAGCACGGCGCGTGAGGCGGGCACGTTCTCCGGCACGGGGGTGACCGCGCTCGCGGGGACGACGTACCGGCTCTGGTGCGGATAGAGACAGAAGACGGTCCGTCCGAGGAGGTCGGCGGGCCCCTCCTCCACAGTGCCGACGTTCAGGTAGCCGTACTTGACGGGCCCGGGGAAGTCGCCCTCCTGGAAGGGCGCGCGCATGGCGGCGTACTGGCTCTCCGGGACCCCTCCGCGGAAGACGAGCGTCTCCGTGCCGCGGCTCACCCCGGAGAAGAGCGTGCGCACCACGACCTCGCCCTCGGCGGGTTCCGGCAGGTGGGTGTCCCGGAGTTCGCCGCGGCCGGGAGAGCTGAGCCAGAAGGAGCGGGCGGAGCGGTCCATTCGGCATCCTCCTGAGGACTTCATGTGAATCGGCTGAGGGAACGGGCTGAACGATCGGGCGGCGGGCCACGTACCGACCTTTGCGAAGCCGCGCACAAGGTACGCGGCAATGATCGACTCTGTCACCTGGCCGGAGGATGTGCGGTGGCCCTGAACAACACGTACGACGCGAGGCTCTTGCAGCAGGAGACGGCCGTGGGAGCGGGCGTGCAACTGCTGTTGCTGACCGTGCTCGGCACGGCGATCGGCCTGGGCCCCGCGGGCTGGCTCACCGGGCTGGCGTTCGGACTCGCGACCTGGGCGGTGCTCTCACGCGCCCTGCACCGCACGCGGCCCCGCTCCTTCGGAGCCGCCAACCGCGTGACGCTCGGCCGGGCGACCCTGGTCGGCGGGGTGACCGCGCTGGTCGCCGACTCCTTCCAGAGCCCGCCGCCGGTCACGGTCCTGGTGGCGCTCACCGCGATGGCCCTGATCCTCGACGCGGTCGACGGCAAGGTCGCCCGTCGCACCGGTTCCTCCACGGCGCTGGGGGCGCGCTTCGACATGGAGGTCGACGCGTTCCTCATCCTGGTGCTCAGCGTGTACGTCTCCACGACGGTCGGGGCGTGGGCCCTGCTGATCGGCGGCATGCGGTACGCGTTCGTGGCGGCCGCGAGGTTCCTGCCCTGGCTGAACAACGCGCTCCCGCCGAGCACCGCGCGCAAGACGGTGGCCGCGCTGCAGGGGGTGCTGCTGCTCCTCGCGGGCGCGGGCTTCCTCCCGTACGCCCTGACGTTCGGCGTCGTCGCCCTCGCCCTGGCCCTGCTGACCTGGTCGTTCGGCCGGGACATCGGCTGGCTGTGGCGCACGCGGGGCCCTGCCGGGCGCGACATGACTCTGACCGAGCTGGACCTCGTCCGAGAGACGGCGACGGTGGGCGCGCCGTAGCCGCGTAAGGGGCGCGGGGAACGGCGCGCTCAGCCACACACGACC
>NZ_JBHWZP010000240.1:0-14333 GCF_042728395.1 Streptomyces sp. NPDC060205 | reverse complement strand
GAAGTGAGCGGGGCGAAGAGTTCAGGTCAGACCAGTTCAGGGCAGAGTCCATTTCTGGTTGGCGTTGGTGTGGCAGGTCCACAGGTGGACGGCGGTCCCGTCGTTCCAGGTGCCGCCGGACGCGTCGAGGCACTTGCCGGACTGCGGGTTGCGGACCGTGCCGTCGGACTGGGCGGCCCAGGTCTGGGCGCCCGAACCGTTGCAGGTCCACAGCTGGATCTTCGTACCGTCGGCGTTGCCTCCGCCGCTGACGTCCAGGCACTTGCCGAGCGCCTTGAACGTGCCGTCGGTTCCGACGGTCCATTTCTGGGCGGCGGAGCTGTTGCAGGTCCAGATCTGGACCTTGGTGCCGTCGGCGGTCTGGGCGTTGTCGATGTCCAGGCACTTGCCGTTCACGCCCTTCACCTCACCCGTACGGGGCCCGGGCTGCTGCCCGCCGTCGCGCTTGACGCGGATGTTGCGGAAGGACACGTCGTCGCCGTCGCCGTGGTTCTGCAGCCCGATGTGCCCCTGCCGCAGACTCCGTACGGGATCGGTGTTGGTGAAGTCGTTGATCTTCCGCCCGTTGAGGAAGATCTCCAACCGCTCGCCGGTGACCCGCAGTTCGTACGTGTTCCACTCGCCCGGCGGATTCAGTGCCGCGTCCCGCGCGGCGAGGTCGGCGGACTTGAAGCCGTACACGGAGCCCGTCGTGCGGTCCGCCGAGTCGGTGGCGTCGATCTGGATCTCGTACCCGTTGTTCACCGCGGACCACGGGTCGTCGGAGGCCGGGAAGCCGATGAAGATCCCGGAGTTGTCGTCCCCGGCCATCTTCCAGTCGAGCTTGAGGGAGTAGTCCCCGGTGAACTCCTGGGCGTTGTACCAGAACAGCCCCATGCCGCCCACGGAGGTGAGCGTGCCGTCCGCGAGGCTGAACTGCCCCGGACCGGCCTGCTTCCAGCCGGTGGTGGACGAGCCGTTGAACAGGGACGTGTAGCCGGTCTCCGGGCGGCAGTCCGCGTCGGTCATCCCGGAGGCATAGCGGATACCGCCGAGGAGGTGGCGCCGGAACGCGGGGTCGTCGTACGACTCGGCGGTGTGTCCGCCGCCGGTGTAGAAGGACCGGCCGCCCTGGTAGTCCTTGCACCAGGCGATCGGATGGTCCCCGGACATGTTCCCGCCCGAGTAGCTGGACTCGTCGAGCGAGGCCAGGACATGCGCGGTGGTACGGGGATTGGTGCGGTAGTTGTACCACTCGTCCGTGCGCTGCCAGGTGCTGCCCAGGTGGGCGGTGGCGTCGTGCGCCCGGTCCTCCACCTTGACCGTGGCGGACTGGATCGCCGGATGCGAGTGGAAGAGCGCGCCCGCCAGACCCTCGTAGAAGGGCCAGTCGTACTCGGTGTCGGCGGCGGCGTGGATACCGACGTATCCGCCGCCGCCCTGGACGTAACTCTCGAAGGCCGTCTGCTGGGCGGCGTTCAGCACGTCACCCGTCGTCGACAGGAAGACGACGCTCTTGTACTGGGCGAGGTTGCCGGTCGTGAAGGCCGCGGCGTCCTCGGTCGCGTCCACGGTGAAGTTGTTCGCGCCACCGAGGCCGCGCAGCGCCGCGATGCCCTCGTCGATCGAGTCGTGGCGGAAGCCCGCCGTCTTGGAGAAGACGAGGATCTTGTACGCGGGGTCGGCCGCCGCGAGCGGCGGTGCCTCGGCGGTGACGGACGGGCTCACCGCGCCGGGCAGCGCGGCGGCCTGCGGGGTCAGACAGAGTGCGGCACCGACGAACAGGCCGAGGGCCGCTTTCAGGTAACTGCGCATGGTCGGTCTCCTCCCTCCTACGGCAGGGTCCATTTCTGGTTGGCTTGGGCGTGGCAGGTCCACAGGTGGACGGCGGTTCCGTCGTTCCAGGTGCCGCCGGACGCGTCGAGGCACTTGCCGGACTGCGGGTTGCGGACCGTGCCGTCGGACTGGGCGGCCCAGACCTGGGCGGCGCTGCCGTTGCAGGTCCAGAGCTGGATCTTCGTACCGTCGGCGTTGCCTCCGCCGCTGACGTCCAGGCACTTGCCGAGTGCCTTCAGCGTGCCGTCGGCTGCGACGGTCCATTTCTGGGCGGCGGAGCTGTTACAGGTCCAGATCTGGACCTTGGTGCCGTCGGCGGTCTGGGCGTTGTCGATGTCCAGGCACTTGCCGTTCACGCCCTTCACCTCGCCCGTGCGGGCGGCGCCGCCGGAGGTGGTGAAGGAGAACTCGTCCACGTCGAAGAGCGCGCCGCTGCCGCCCTTGAAGACGAGGTACAGGGAGGTGGAACCGGTCGGCTGGTTGCTCAGCGCGGCCGTCACGTCCTGGAAGGTCTCCCAGCCGCCGGTCACCGGCACGGTCGCCGTGCCGAGCAGGGTGCCGGTCGTGGAACCGGCGCGGACCTCGATGGTGCCGCCCGCGCCCGCCGAGGAGACCCGGGCGGTGAACCGTGTCGCGTTGCCGAGGGCGTACGGCTTGAAGGAGATCCAGTCGTTGTTCTCGACGTTGCCGACGGTCTTGCCGCCGTGCGCGGGGGTGTGGGAGACGACGTCGACGCCCGAGGAGTCGCCGTAGTGCTCGCCCTGGCGGTGGCTGGGCTGGATGACGTGCTGGTCGTGCGCGGTCAGCGCGGGCTGGCCACCGGCGCCCTTGTCGGTGTACTCGGCGTCGAGCACGCCGAAGATGTTGGCGTTGGGATCGTGCTCGCCGTCCGCCAGGGTCTGCAGCGTGCCGGTGCAGCCGGTGGTGGAGGTCTGCGGATGGCCGTGGCTGTCGTGTCCGACGATGAAGGTGACCTTCACCTTGGAGCAGTCGATCGTGCCGTCCTCGGGGTCCGTCACCGTCACCTTGAACGGGATGGCGTCACCGAAGTCGTGGATGCTGCCGTCCAGGGGCAGGTCCAGTTTCACTGTCGGCGCGGTGTTGCCCACCGTGATCTGCACGGAGGCGCTGCCGGACTTGCCGGTGCTGTCCGTGACCGTCAGCGTGGCCGTGTACTGGCCGTTGGCCGTGTAGGTGTGGGAGGGGTTGGCGGCGGTCGAGGTGGAACCGTCGCCGAAGTTCCACGCGTAGCTCAGGGCGTCGCCGTCGGGGTCGGAGCTGCCGGCCGAGGAGAACGTGACGGCGAGCGGTGACTTGCCCGAGGTGACGTTCGCCTTAGCCTGCGCGGTCGGGGCGAGCCCGCCCGTGACGTGCTCGATGCGGTACAGCGCCGAGTTCGCGTCGCCGTTGAAGTAGCCGGTGCCGTAGTCGAGGACGTACAGGGCGCCGTCGGGACCGAAGGCCATGTCCATCACCTGAGTGCCGTTCCAGGGAACGGAGTTGATGGACTGCACGGTGCCGTCGGTGCCGGACTCGATGCGCTTGATCCAGCGGCGGCCGAACTCACCGGCGAAGAAGTCGCCGTCGTACTCCTGCGGGAACTTCACCTCGGACGTGGAGTTCGCGTCGTAACGGTAGACCGGGCCGCCCATCGGGGACTCCGAACCGTTGCCGAACTCCGGGACGGAACCGCCGTCGTACGGGATCCACGCGGGCTGAGCCGCAGGCAGGCTGCTGAGGCCGGTGTTGTTGGGTGAATTGTTCGTGGGCGCCGCGCAGTTGAAGGCCGAGCCGGAGGCGCCGGTGGCGAAGTTGTAGTCGATGTAGGCGTCGTTCTTGCCGGTGCAGTACGGCCAGCCGAAGTTGCCCGCCTTGGTGATCCGGTTGAACTCCACCTGGCCGCCGGGGCCGCGGGTGGGGCTGGCGGTGCCCGCGTCGGGGCCGTAGTCGCCGAGGTAGACGATGCCGGTGGCCTTGTCGACGCTCATCCGGAAGGGGTTGCGGAAGCCCATCGCGTAGATCTCGGGCCGGGTCTTCGCGGTCCCGGAGGGGAAGAGGTTGCCGCTGGGTATGGAATACGACCCGTCCGCGTTGACCTTGATCCGCAGGACCTTGCCGCGCAGGTCGTTGGTGTTCCCCGCGGAACGCTGGGCGTCGAACGCCGGGTTGCGGGTGGCGCGTTCGTCGATGGGGGTGTAGCTGTCCGAGGCGAACGGGTTGGTGTCGTCGCCGGTGGACAGATACAGGTTGCCCGCCGCGTCGAAGTCGATGTCGCCGCCGACGTGGCAGCACAGACCGCGGGAGGCCGGCACGTCGAGGATCTTCTTCTCGCTGGCGAGATCGAGGGTGCCGTCGGTCTTCAGCACGAACCGGGACAGCCGGTTGACCCCGTCGAAGGGGGCGAAGTCGGCGGCGCCGCCGTCGGAGGGGGCGTCGCCGGAGGGCGTGCTGAGCGGAGGCGCGTAGTACAGGAAGATCTGCCGGTTGGAGGTGAAGCCGGGGTCCACGGCAACGCCCTGAAGCCCCTCCTCGTCATGGCTGTAGACGTCCACCTTGCCTGCGACGGAGGTGGTCCCGGCCGCGTTCGTCAGCCGGAGCGTGCCGTCCCGTGAGGTGTGCAGGACCGAGCGGTCCGGCAGCACCGCCAGGGTCATGGGCTCGCCCGTCTCGGCCACCCCCTTGGCGAGCGTGACCTGCTGGAACTCGACGGCGGCGGCCTTCGATCCACCGGACGGATCCGCGGGTTGCGCGGCGGCGGGGGAGAGGGGGAGCAGACAGCCGACGGCAACGGCCGCGGCGGTCAGCAGATGACGGACACGTCTGTGTCCGAGCGGTTTCGTGCGCACAGAGGTCTCCCAAAGTGGGGTGGGATGACAACAGCCCTGACCGGACTGCCAAGCGGTGCACAGGCGCGCGCCGTCGCGCCGTCGTGACCGGTCACAGCGAGCGCTATGACCGGTTCATTTCAAGGAAGTTAGCGACCTTTGTCGACGGCCGTAACCCATCGAGCACAACTTCCCAACACTTTTTCCCCACCGAGGACAAAGTGCCCGCGCCTCGGCAGGGGGCGGGGCCCCGACAGGGGCGCGGGGAACTGCGCGACCAGCCCCCACCGGCCCGCGGACCCACGACGACCGCTCCACCCCACCCGGGCGGAGCCCTACGCGGGGCCCCACTCACTCAGGGCCCCACTCCCAACGCCGCGGCAATCCCCGAAACCGCCCCCGGCCCCACCCGACAACACCCCCCGATCAGCCGAGCCCCCACCCGCTCCCAGCCCACAACCCGCTCCGGCGCGAACGTGGACCGCCCGCTCCAGGCCCGCACCCCCGCGTCCCAGGTCTCCCCACTGTTGGGATAGACGACGACCGGCTTCCCGGTGACCCGCACGGCGGTCGCGACCGCCGCGTCCACCTCCTCGGGAGCGCAGCAGTTGACCCCGACCGCGATCACCTCGTCCGCGTCGGCGGCCACCGCGAACGCCTCCTCCAGCGACTGCCCGGCCCGCGTCCGCCCCTCGGCGACGCTGTACGACAGCCACGCGGGCACGCCGAGCCCACGCACGGCCCTCACCAACGCCCGCGCCTCATCGACATCCGGCACGGTCTCCAGGGCCAGGACATCGGGACGCGCACCCGCCAGCACCTCCACCCGCGGCCGGTGAAAACGCTCCAGCTCACCCACGCTCAGCCCGTACCGCCCCCGGTACTCGGACCCGTCCGCGAGCATCGCCCCGTACGGCCCCACGGACGCCGCCACCCACAGCGGCCCGCGCACGCCCTCGGCCCCGGCCCGCCGGGCAGCCTCCCGCGCGAGTCCGACACTCAGCGCAAGCAGTTCGCCGGCACGCTCCCGGGAGACACCACGCCGCGCGAACCCTTCGAAGGTCGCCTGATAACTGGCAGTGATCGCAACACGCGCACCGGCCTCGAAGTAGGCGAGATGCGCCTCGGTGATCGCCTCGGGCTGTTCCAGGAGCAGCCGCGCGGACCACAACTCGTCACTCAGATCGTGCCCGGCGGCCCGCAGCTGATTGGACAGCCCACCATCGAGAACGACGGTGCCGACACCGGAGGCAAGAACATCGACGAGAGAACGGTCCGCTGCCGCCCCGGAAGAACTGTCGCTGGTCATGCGTCGACGCTAACCGAAGCGCAGCCGGCGTCCGGCGCGTCACCATCGGTGCACGGCCCGCCGCATCCATCGGCACGCCGATCGGCTGTAATGCTCAGGTGGAGACGTCGTGGTGGGACGCGTTGCCGGTGTCGGTGCGGGAGGAGATCGACGGGTTCGTGCTGCGTGATCGCCAGTTGCAGGCGATCAAGGCCATGCTGGACGCGGTTCGGGTGCAGTGGACGGGCGTTGAGGCATCGCGTCCTGGTCTGTACGACTGCCAGAGTGTGGTGATGGCTCGCTACGAGGCGTTGGCCGACCGGATCGTCCGGCAACCCGATCCACCGAGGGATGTGGAGGCGCTGGCCGCTTGCATCAGCGAAGCGCCGGGGGAGCTGGTCGCGGTCGAGGCCCTCTGGGACGGGGACTCGTCGGGCTGGTTCGTGGTGCTTGTCGCCGTCCTGGACGCACCGGCGAGCGAGGTTCATCTGGCCATGATCCGTCATGGCTCGGATCTCCGTCTCTTCAACGGACAGGTACCTCCCTGGCCGGAAGCGGTGGAAGCCGCGAGAACCGGCACCGCCCTGGCCGCCCGCTTCGGCGTCCCCTTCCACTTCGCAAGCCCGAACGAACCCGACGACGAGGCACCCCGCTGGCGCCCCACCCCCTGACGTCCGGAGCGCCTTGACACAGGCGTGAAGCCCGGAATGCGTGCTCGTTCCCGCTCAACTCAGGTCCGGCCAGTTCAGGAAGTTTTTCAGGGCCGAGCGGTCGCCTGCTGTTTGTGCCGGGGTCAGGGGGAGGCGGCCGTGCAGGGTGAGGAGGAGTTCGCTTGCGGAGCCGTGGAGCGTGGCGTCCGTGTCGCGGTGGTCGTCCGTGACGAGGTGTGACCCCGACTTCGTCAGGTCGAGGGTCCATGACTCGCCCTCGGTCGCGTGCAGGCCGATCCGGGCCGGCCCGTGCGGCCAGGGACCGGCGGTGCCGTGGCTGACGCCGATGAACTCGGCGATGCCGTCGAGCGCCACCACCGCCGGGACGGGCGCGGGAGCTCCCGTCGCCAGCTGCGCGTCGAAGGCGTGCACCGCGGCCTCCTGGACCTGATGGCGCGCCACGGTACCGCCGTGCGGGACCGCGTATGGCCGGCGCCCGGCCGTCGTGGGGCCGGGGTCGATTCCGGCAGAGGTTCCCCCGGATCGCTCCCGACCCGTTGACCTCTCCGTAACACGCCCTTACCTTTTCGGCGTTCGGGATGACAGATGTTGTGCGAAATGCCGAACATTTCTGTTCGCTTTTGTGTCCCCCCACCCCCGAGACCGCCATCCCCCGAAGGAGCGTGTCCGAGATGAGACGCCTGTACGCCGTACTCCTCGCCCTCTGTCTGGCCCTCGCCGGTGCCCTCGGTACCGCGGGCCCGGCCCAGGCCGCCGCGCAGACCATCACGAACGGCACGCAGTTCACCGACACCAACGGCAGCCCGGTGCACGCCCACGGCGGCGGAGTCGTCAAGGTCGGCTCGTACTACTACTGGTTCGGGGAGAACCGGAACTCCGACAACACCTTCCGGTACGTGGACGCCTACCGCTCCACCGACCTGAAGAACTGGGAGTTCCGCAACCACGTCCTGACCCAGGCGAGCAACTCGGAACTGGCGACCGCGAACATCGAGCGGCCCAAGGTCATGTACAACGCGTCCACCGGCAAGTTCGTGATGTGGATGCACAAGGAGAACGGCGTCGACTACGGCGAGGCCCGCGCCGCGGTCGCCGTGTCGGACACGGTCGACGGCACCTACACCTGGCAGGGCAGTTTCCGCCCGCTCGGCACGCACATGTCCCGTGACATCACGGTCTTCGTCGACACGGACGGCGCGGGGTACATGGTCTCGGCCGCCCGCGAGAACTACGACCTGCAGATCTACCGGCTGACGGCCGACTACACCGGTATCGCCGCTCTCGTCGCCGACCCCTGGCACGGCGGCCACCGCGAGGCACCCGCACTCTTCAAGCGCAACGGCGTCTATTTCATGCTGACTTCGGGAGCGACGGGCTGGAGCGCCAACCAGCAGCAGTACGCCACGGCGACCTCGATCGCCGGCCCCTGGACCGCGATGGCGAACGTCGGCGACTCGACCACGTACAACTCCCAGACCGCCTTCGTCCTGCCCGTACAGGGGAGTTCGGGTACCTCCTACCTGTACATGGGCGACCGCTGGGGCAACTCCTTCGGCGGTACGGTCAACGACTCCCGTTACGTGTGGCTGCCGTTGAGCTTCCCCAGCTCGACCACGATGTCCATGTCCTGGTCGCCGGAGGTCACCGTCGACACGGCCGCCGGGACCGTCACGGGGACGAGTGCCACGTACAACTCGCTGATCGCCCGCCACTCCTCCAAGTGCGCGGACGTGACCAGTCAGTCGCTGTGGGCCGGTGCCCAGATCAAGCAGTACACCTGCAACGGCGGCACCAACCAGAAGTACTGGTTCAAGTCGGTCGGCAGCGGTTACTACCAGTTGGCCGTGCGGGGCAGTTCCCTGTGCGTGCAGGAGAACGCGAGCACCGTGACGCAGGAGAACTGCAGCGGTTCGTCGACCGCCCAGCAGTGGTCGCTCACCACCAGCGGCTCCTATGTGACCGTCAAGTCCCGCGCCACCGGTGAGTGCCTGGACGTGAACGGCGCGTCCACCGCGGACTCCGCCGCGCTCATCACGTACACCTGCAACGGCGCGACCAATCAGCAGTGGACCAGGGGGAGTTGAGGGGTCATGGCGAAACGCGTGTCGATCACCCTGCTGGCCGCACTGACCCTCTCGGCGGCCCTGTCCGCCACCCCGGCGCATGCGCGGACGCAGCAGCCGGGATCAGGGCTGGGGTCGGCGCTGGGGCTGGGGCTGGGGCTGGAGAACTGCACCGCCGGCGCCTGCCACTTCGATGTGCCGCCCGGCACGTACGACGTACGGGTGCGGCTCGGCGGCGAGGCCGCGGCCAGTACGGGCATCAGCGGCGAGACCCGGCGCACCCTGCTCGCCGAGACGCCCACCGCGGCGGGCGAGCCCGTGACCCGCAGCTTCACCGTGAACGTCCGTACCCCCGAAGGCGAGCCCACCGGACCCGACGGCACCGCGGGACTCGACCTGGTCGTCGGCGGTTCGGCACCCGCGCTCACCGGCATCCGCGTCACCCCGGCGGCCGGCCGGCACACCCGGCAGATCTTCCTCGTGGGCGACTCCACGGTCTGCGACCAGCCGGGCGACCCCTACTCCGGCTGGGGCCAGCAGCTCCCGCAGTACCTCCGCAAGGGGGCCTCCGTCGCCAACTACGCCGATTCCGGGGAGAGTACGGTCACCTACCTGGCCGATCCACGGCTCTTCGCGACCGTCCAGCCGCTCATCCGCAAAGGCGACCTGGTCCTCATCCAGCTCGCCCACAACGACAAGCAGACGGACGAGCCGACGTACCGCGCGAACCTCGAAACACTCGTCGCGGGCGTACGGGAAAAGGGTGGCCGTCCGGTTCTGGTCACTCCCATCGTCCGTCGCTGGTTCAACGGCGACGGCACACTGAACAACGGCACAGCCCTGCTGGTGAACGGCCTCGGAGTGGACCATCCGGCCGTCACCCGCTCGGTCGCCGCGGCCCACGGCGTCCCCCTCATCGACCTCACGACCAGGACAAAGGCCCTGGTGGAGTCGCTGGGCGTCGAGGGCTCCAAGGCGCTGTACCTCTACGACGAGAAGCGCGACAACACCCACACCTCGGCACGGGGCGCGACGGCGTACGCCGGACTCGTCCGCGACGAACTCCTTGCCCAAGGCCTGGTGCCCGAGCGTCTTGTGAGGTGAGCTTGACGCCTGGGGCGTTCCGACCGGAACCGGGGCGTCTCAGGTGTACATCCGTGGGGCGCCCCACGGATGTACACGCCCGGCCCCGGGGACGGTTCGACTGGGGCTCTGCGCGAAGGCCCGAACGGTTCGGCCGGGGCCGAAGTGTTCCGGTTCTAGCGTTGCGTCATGGCCTCCACCTTCGCCACCTTCGCCGCACTTCATCACCCCGACGCCGGCGCCCCGCTGCTCCTCCCCAACGCCTGGGACCACGCCTCGGCGGCGGCCCTGGCCGCGCAGGGCTTCGTGGCGATCGGCACGACCAGCCTGGGCGTCGCCGCCGCCGCGGGCCTGCGCGACGGTTCGGCGGCGACCCGGGACGCTTCCCTGGCGTTGGCCCTGGCACTGGGCCAGGGCCCCTTCCTCCTCTCGGTCGACGCCGAGGGCGGGTTCAGCGACGACCCGGCCGAGGTCGCCGAGGTGGCCCGCGAACTCGCCGCCGTCGGCGCGGTCGGCATCAACCTGGAGGACGGCCGCGCCGACGGCACCCTGGCCCCCGTCGAACTGCACGCAGCGAAGATCACCGCGGTGAAGGCCGCCGTGCCGGGCCTCTTCGTCAACGCCCGCACGGACACCCACTGGCTGGCCGGGGCCGGGGCCGGGGCCGGGGGCGGGGGCGGCGCGGGCGGAAGCGGTCTCGCACTCGGACGCGAGACGATCCGCCGCCTGGACGCCTATCAACTGGCGTGCGCAGACGGTGTGTTCGTCCCCGGGCTCAGCGACCCCGCCCGGATCGCAGCCCTGGTCAGAGCCATCGACGTACCTCTCAACATCCTCTACTCGCCCAAGGGCCCGACCCTGCCGGCCCTCGCCGAGCTGGGCGTTCGCCGGGTCAGCCTCGGGTCCCTCCTCTACCGGCGGGCCCTGGGAGCGGCCCTGGAGACGGCCGCGCTGATCAGGGCGGGGCTGCCCGTCGAGGCGGCCGCGCCGACCTACGACGAGGTGCAGGCGCTGGTTCCGTCGGACGGCTCCGATCGGCCGGGACCCGACATCGATCGGCCGGGACCCGACCCCGATCGGCCCGGAGCCACCCCGTCCGAGGGGGCTTCCTGGTAGCGTTGATGCTTTCGTGGGTATGAAACTCTGTGGACTCCGACCGGCGAGGGACCCAGGAATCATGGACATCCCCGGTAGTACGGGCAGCACGGGCGGGAAGCGACTGGCCGCGGCCGTCGTGATGCGCAAGGGCCTCGTCCTGCTGGTGCGCCGCAGTGAGACCGAGCGGTTCCTGCCCCGGGTGTGGGGCGTCCCCTGCGGAAAGCTGGAGCCCGGCGAAAGCCCCGAGGACGGTGTGCTGCGGGAGCTCAAGGAGGAGACCGGGCTGCTCGGCGAAGTCGTCCGCAAGGTCGGCGAATCGTCCTTCATGAGCGAGTACCGCGGGCAGGAGATCAAGAACTGTCAGGACAACTTCCTGGTCAGGCCACTCTCCCGGCACATCACCCTCCCCGAGCCGGACCAGGAACACCGCTGGCTGAGCCCGGACGAACTGCACACCGTCGACATCGACGACTACAACGTCGACATCGTGCGTCAGGCCCTCACGAACTTCCTGCACCTCACGGCCCCCGAACCTCACGAACCTCTGAGCAGCTCCGCCAGGGCGTCGAGCTCGCTCAGGTAGTCGTCCACCTCCAGCGGCACCTTCGGTACGGTCCCCGGGTGGGGCCCCGCCGCCGTGAACACGTCGGTGTGCCGCCGCCGTCCGGCCCCCGTCTCCAAGAACAGCGTCACCGTCGGCTCGGCCGTGTCGCACCACGCCCGGTGCAGGGTGTGCGCGGGCAGGGCGTAGGTGCTGCCCGCCGCGTACTCCGCGACCTGGGTCAGCCGCAGCCGGGCCGGCCCCGTGGACTCCAGCAGCCAGTCCGCCGAACCGTCCGCCAGGGACTCCTGATAGCGGGCCGCCTCGATCCCGTCGTTGCCGTCGGGCGCGTACAACTCCATCGCCAGTCGGCCCCGTACGACGCAGGAGGCGAGCGGGGAACGGTGGTTGTGGATGTCCTCCTTGCCGATCGCGCCGCGCCCCGGATGCCACAGATGGGCGCGGAGCATGTGCCGCGGGCCGTCGTCGATGAGCAGGAGCTTGTCGAAGCCTAGGACATGGCGGTACGAGAGCCGGGCGCAGCCGTGCGGATCGCCCTCACCGGAGGCGAGTTCGGCGATCAGCTCCAACAGGCGGTCGGGGGAACCCAGTTCAGCCACCACCGAACGGGCCGCCGCCATCCTTTCGTGCTCCGGCAGTTCGCCGTCCAGCGTCTCCGCGAGCAGTTGCCGAGCCGCCAGGACCTGTCGGCCACCCATGCACGTTCCTCCCGGCTCAGCCATTCGGTTGGTGGATCAGCGGTTGATACATCCATACGGCATGCGCCCGCAGTGCCGATAGGCCCTGATAGGTCATCCACATGGGGCGGCGCAGTTCATTGGTGTCGTCGCGCACCCAGGTCCATATGCCGTCGCTCTGCCCGGCGTACACGGCGCTCGCCGCGCCGTTCAGCCGCTCGCGCCACTCCTCCTCCATGCCGTCCTCGCGCGCGACGTCCCGGGCGCCGGGGGTGAGCAGGGCGCGGACGACCCAGGAGGCCGTGAAGTGCCGTACGTTCAGCACCTCGTGGCGGGTCGGGTCGTCGGCGCGCGGCCTGCGCACGTCCTCGCGGAGGTTCGACAGGTCCAGACAGGTGTCGTGCGAGGCGTCCGGGCAGGCCAGCAGCCAGCGCACACCGTCCTCACGGGCGGCGCACGCGTTCACGCTCTCACTGCCGAGGACACGGGCCGCGCGGTCCAGGGCGACCACCGCCTGCGCCGTGTGCAGCGGGGACGGCGGCCCGTGCGGGGGCGCGAGCCGGTATCCCCAGCAGCGGTGGTGCCCACGGCGCGGATCGGTGACCGCGCCCTCGACGAGGGCTTCGCGCAGCAGGGGCAGTACCGCGGAGTCGGGCGCCGCGCGCAGCAGACCGCGCATCACGGTCGTCAGGACATGCGTCAACTCACGGCCGGTGCGGTCGAGTTCGTGGGTGAAGCGCGCCTCGCAGTGCGCCACCTCCTCGGCGAGCCGCTCCTTCGAGGCTCCGGCCCGGGCCAGCGCGCCCAGCACCAGGGCGGTCACCTCGGGGCGGGCCTGGGAGCCCTGCGTACGCGCCGACCAGCCGCCGTCCGGCAGGCGCAGCCGCCACAACGTGTCGATCAGGTCGCCCGCGCCCACCCGCCCCTCGGGCATCCCCAGATCGAGCATGATGTGCAGCCCGTACGCCGTCCCCATGGAGGTGGGCCGGCCCGGGCCGCTCTCACCGAGGGAGTGCGGCCAGCCGGTGAGACGTCCGCGTACGGGGTCGTCGACCACGCAGATCTGTTCGGAGAGCGTGCCGTACGCGGTGGAGAACAGGTCGGGAAGGGGGCCGGGGCCCGAGAGGTCCGACCCGGCGGCGATCAACTGGCCGTTCGGGACCGGTGCGTTGCTCTCGCTCCTGGCCCGAAGCAGGGCCGCCGAGAGCCAGGCCGCCAGGGCCGTACCGAGCCCGCTGACCACGGCGATGGTGTAACGCGCCGTCTGACCGCCGATGTTGTCCGGCAGGACACCCACCAGGGACTGGAACACCGCGTAGCCCGCGGCGGCGGCGCCGAGCCCGCCCAGCCAGCGGACGAGCCGGGCGGGGCGCGGACCGTGCGGTATGTGCGGCTCGGGATCCGGTCTCAACGGGCCGCGACGGAGCTGCGGTTGGGACAAGGTCCGCTTCCTCCCCCCCGAGGCGGCACGTGGCACTTGCGAAGCGTCCAGTCTAAGTGGTGGACGGGACGTGTGAGGCCGGGTGTTCGCGTGGCCAGTGCTCCAGCGTCACGTGCAGGGCCTCGACGGCCCGGTCCCACGACATCCGTACGTCCCTGGAGGCGCCGAAGGCCCCGGTGGCCTCCAGGGCGCAGTAGCCGTGGAAGGTGCTGCGCAACAGGCGTACCGCGTCGGTGAGGTCGGGCTCTTCGAGGCCGTACGCACGCAGCATTCCGTGGGTGACCTCGGCGGTGCGGACGAAGGCGGGGGAGGTGGCCGCGAGGTCCTGGTCGATACGGATCTGGGTGGCGGCGTAGCGGCCGGGGTGCTGCAGGGCGTACTCCCGGTAGGCGCCGGCGAAGGCGGCCAGGGCGTCCTTGCCGGCTCGTCCTGCAACGGCGTCGGCGATGCGGTCGATCATCTCGCCGCCTGCGAGGAGGGCCATGCGGGTGCGGAGGTCGTGCAGGTTCTTGACGTGCGAGTACAGGCTGGCGTCCTTGACGCCGAACTTCCTTGCCAGGGCTGAGAGGGTGACGTGCTCGTAGCCTGCCTCGTCGGCGAGGTCGGCTGCGGCGGTGACGACCCGGTCGGGGGTGAGGCCGGCACGGGCCATTCTTGGTGCCCCTTTCTGTCCTGGGCAGAGACCCGCAAGAATAGCGATCACTCCCCCTCGAACGGATTCCGCCCCCGCCGCCCCTACCCCTCCCCGTCCACACATGGGGGCTCCGCCCCCTCGCCCCCATTGCGCAGTTCCCCGCGCCCCTGAAGGGG
>NZ_JBHWZP010000239.1:0-14438 GCF_042728395.1 Streptomyces sp. NPDC060205 | reverse complement strand
GCCTAAAAAGCAAAAGCCGGGGCGCACCCCCGCCCCGCAAGGGGCGCGGGGAACTGCGCGGCCAGCCACGACGCACCCGCAGCCGACGAGAAGCCGTCGGCCGGGGCACCACTGGTCGCACTGGTGGACGGGCGCTCGCAGTCGCCCCCTGAGGGGCGCGGGGAACGGCGCGCCCGACCACAACGCACCCGCAGAAAAACCCGCAGGGAAAAGGAGACCGAGAATGCTGGACATCGCCGAAGACCTGCGGCACTGGCTCGCGGAAGGCCGCGACTTCGCCGTGGCCACCGTCGTGGCCGTAGGCGGAAGCGCCCCAAGACACCCCGGCGCCGCCCTTGCCGTGGACGCCGCCGGCACGGCCATCGGCTCGGTCTCCGGCGGCTGCGTGGAGGGCGCGGTCTACGACCTGTGCCAACAGGCGCTGCGGGACGGGCAACCGGCCCTCGAACGCTTCGGATACAGCGACGACGACGCCTTCGCCGTAGGCCTGACCTGCGGCGGCGTCATCGACATCCTGGTGACCCCGGTACACACCTCCTCCCCCCTCCGTGAAGTGCTCACGTCGGCCCTCACCGCAGCCGCTGACGGAAAGGCGGCGGCGCTCGCCCGCATCGTCTGCGGCCCGGCGGAACTACAGGGCCGCGCCCTCCTCGTACACCCCGACGTACACCCCGACGCCCCGTACGAGGGCGGCTTCGGCGCCCACCCCGAACTGGACCGCACCGTGGCGCGGGAGGCGCGCGCCTTCCTGGACGCGGGCCGCACCGGCACCCTGGAGATCGGCGAGCAGGGCTCCCGCTGCGGAGCCCCGCTCACCGTGCTGGTCGAGTCCTCCGCCCCGCCGCCCCGGATGATCGTCTTCGGGGCGATCGACTTCGCCTCGGCCCTGGTCCGCGTCGGCAAGTTCCTCGGTCACCGCGTGACGGTCTGCGACGCGCGCCCCGTCTTCGCGACGGCCGCACGCTTCCCGGAGGCGGACGAGATCGTCGTCGAGTGGCCGCACACCTACCTGGAGCGCACGGAGGTCGACGCGCGTACGGTCCTGTGCGTCCTGACCCACGACGCCAAGTTCGACGTACCGCTCCTCGCGCTCGCGCTGCGGCTGCCGGTCGCGTACGTGGGGGCGATGGGCTCCCGCCGCACCCACCTCGACCGCAACGAACGGCTGCGCGAAGTGGGCGTGACGGAGCGGGAGTTGGCCCGGCTGCGGTCACCCATCGGCCTCGACCTCGGCGCCCGTACGCCCGAGGAGACGGCCCTGTCCATCGCCGCGGAGATCGTCGCGACCCGGCGGGGCGGAAGCGGGGTGTCGCTCACAGGGGCGCACACGCCGATCCACCACGACGTGTCGCGGTCGCAGTCCCCGGTGCGGCGGGTCGGGGCGGTGGCCTGAAACCCCGGCCGACAGGGCGTGTCGGACGTGGAGCGTGTCAGACGGGCGTGTCAGACGTGGGCGAGCAGCCGTTCCAGCGGAGGCGGCGTCCGGTCGAGGTCCAGGCTCGCGACGAGTTCCTGCGCGTACTGGGCCTTGCGGCCGGCGTGCGTACCCATGAAGCGGTGGAGGTGCTGCTCCACGGTCCAACCCCGCTGCGCGGGCTGGTTCTGCAGCGTGCGGAAAGCGCGCAACTCACCCTGCTCCTCGACCACTTGCTGGATGACGTCGGCCCCGAGGGAACGGATCAGCTCGTCCTCCAGGTCCGCGTGGCACAGGAAGAACCCGAGCGACTCCAGCCCCTCGGTCGTCAGACCGGAGGCGATCCCGGCCCGCTCAAGCGCCCGCCGGAAGAACCTCTCCTCGGCCGCGTCGCACAGTCCGGCGAGCCGTACGTCGAGCCCTTGCGGCCCGCACAGGTCCACGAACCTCCCGACGCTCATCGCGCCCCCGAGCGGCACCACCGAGACCCCCTCCTCGTCGAGGTCCCGGCCGTGCCGGGCGGCCAGCGCCTCGACGGCGACCCGGTCGCTGCCTCCCTCGACGAGCACGACCGTACGCAGCCCGGCGCCGGCCGCCGCCTCCCGCGCGCTCGCGCCCGCTTCCGCCGCCCCCGCGCCGCCGGCCGCCCACCGGACGACTGCCTGACGGAACCGCCCCATGTCGTTCATGGGCCCCAGTCTCGCAATTCCGAGCGGACTCGTTCCACAGACTTTTGCCACGGCGTGCGGCGGGAGCCGTGCGGGCGGCGCCTGACCGGGCCCGGCCCGACTTGACCGTCAGCCGGGGAGGGTGAGGGTGAAGGTGCCCGACTCGGCGAGCGCGCGCAGGAATTCGGGCGCCGCGAAGGCTTCCGCCGGGCCCAGCACGCCTGTCTTCTCCGGCCCCTCCCCGCCCGCCAGCCGCAGCGCGGCCTCGACCGAGACGACGGCCCCGGCCCGCCAGATGTCCCGGCCCCGGACATGGGCGTTGCGGCCGCCACCGGCGGCCCCGGTGACCTGCACCGCGACGGTGAACTCGGTCTTCGCGCGCTCCTGCGGACTCACGTCCACGCTGGTGAAGATCTGCTCCTCCTCGAAGGTGGAGGCGGTCAGCTGGACCTCCACGGCCCGGGCCGGCACATGGCGCGGGACCGTGACGACCTCGCCCGAGGGAAAGGGCACGATGGTCGTACGCGGTCCGACGGGCGGCGGGAACGGGAAGACCGCGTTGCGGATCTCCACGGGCCCGACCCGCTGCGCCCCGTCCGTGAAGCCGATGCGATCGATCTCGCCGATCAGCAGGTTGGCCGTGTTCACGGCGCCCTGGGTCATGCGCCAGCCCGTGACCGCGTAACCGACGGTCACCTTGTCCACGTCGGGCAGCCCCGCCGAGGCCGCCGCGGCCAGCAGGTCGCCCAGTCCGCCGTAGAAGCTCATCTGCGGGAGGAGGACCGCTCCGGTGCGCTGGGCGGTGGCCTGGAGGGAGTCGAAGAGGTACTTCACATGGTGCGGCTCGATCGCGTGGTCCACGTACGCGGTGCCGGTCTCCGCCGCCGCGGTGGCGACCGGTTCCCCCGTCGTGGTGAACGGTCCCGCGCAGTGGATGATCACGTCGGCGCTCTCGGTGAGCGCGCGCAGGGCGGGACGGTCGTCGAGGGGCGCGTGCCGGATGCTTACGAGATCCGGGACGCCGAGTTCGTCTGCGACCGCGTGCAGGGCCCGCTCGTCCCGTCCGGCGAGGAGCACGCGCTGCTGCCGGGCGAGCAGTTCGGATGCGACGACCCTTCCGGTGTGCCCGTTGGCGCCGTAGACCGCGAAGAGGGGCGCCTTTCGTGCCGAAGCCGAAGCCGAAGCCGAAGCCGATGTCGAAGTCGGAGTTGATGTCGGTGTTGCCTGTGCCGTCATGGCGAGGCCCACTTCCATACCGAGGGTATGTAATCGGATCGGCTAAGTTACGTACCCTCGGTATGCCTGTCAAGGGAGTTGATGAGCCGGATGGCCCGACGGACCCAGGCCGAACGATCCGGCGCGACCACCTCCCAACTGGTCGATGCCGCGGCGGAGTTGTTCGGCAGCCACGGTTTCGCGGGTGCGCCTCTCGACGCCGTCGCGGCCAGGGCGGGGGTCACCAAAGGGGCCGCGTACCACCACTTCCCGGGCGGCAAGACGGCCCTGTTCCACGCCGTCTTCGTACGCCATCAGGCGGCGCTGGCGGAAGCGCTGTTCCGGGCCGGAGCCGCCGCGCCCGACCCGCGCGCGGCGCTCCGCGCGGGCGCCCGCACGTTCCTCGAACACTGCCTCGACCCGGGCTTCCAGCGGGTCGTCCTCCTCGACGGCCCGTCCGTCCTCGGCTGGGAGACGGTGCGCGAGATCGAGTACGAGCACGCCCTGCGCGTCCTGCGCGAGGCCATGGAGCATGCTGTCCGCGAGGCCGGCGGCACACCCGACGCGGCCCTGACGGCCCGCTGCCAGCTCGTCTTCGGGGCCCTGTGCGAGGGAGGCATGCTCCTGGCCCGCGCGACGGACCCCGAGACGATGCTGGAGGTGGTGACGGGGGAGGCGCTGAAACTCCTGGGCGAGGAGACCCCGCCTGATGCCTGACAGGTTCCTGGCAGTCGGCGGACTCCGCTCTCAGGGGCGGGACAGCAACTGATCCACCGCCCGTCCGAACATCCACCGGCCCGCCCGCCCCAGTACGGGGTCGAAGAAGCGTGGCACCCCGCGCACCCCCAACTCCTCCCGCCACAGCACCTGCGAGCCGCCGTCCGCCGTCGGCCGTACCTCGATCTCGGCCCACCCGACGACGAGGCCGCCCCGCTTGACGAGCCGGCACAGCCCGGGCTTGCGGTCGTGAGGAGGCCGCCATACGACGACCTCCATACGGTCGTCGAACGCCACCGGCCCCACCCCGGTACGCGCCACGAACACCGTGCCCGCCCCACGCGGCGGCAACGTGACGACCCGGACCCGCGTCAACGGCACCACGTCGGCATGCCGCTCCCACACCGTGAGCCGCCGCCACGCCTCCCCGGCGCCCAGAGAGGTGTCCCGCCGCACATGAAAAAGAGCCATTCCCGGATCGTATGCACACGGCGGCGACGGACACGCCGTAGTCGCGGCCGCCTCAGACATCCAGCAGATCCCCCACCCGGACCGGCACCCCCGTCACGAACGACTCGTTCGCCGCGAGTCCCGTCACCAGCGACTTCGCGCCGTCGAGTGCGTCCGCCGCCCGGCCCAGCGGGTCCGGGGCGGAGCGGCGGGGGCCGAACAGGTCCTGGAGCATCCGTATGTCCCCGCCGCCGTGGCCGCCCTCGCCGGTCGGGACCTTCACCTCGCGCGGCCGTTCCCAGTGGCGGCGCAGGAGCAGTTCGGTGCGGCCGGCCTCGGCGTCCACCTCGGCGCCGTGCAGGACCGCGCTCCCGCCGTCGGTCCGTACGCCGGAGCGTGCTTCGGTCCGTACGCCGGGGCGCGCCCCGGTATCCGCTTCCGTACGTACGTCGGGGCGCGACCACGTCGACTCCTCGACGAGCAGTTCGAGCCGGCCCTCGCTGCCGTTGAACGCCACGCGGTAGCCCTCCCAGGGGGCGTACGCCGTGAGGTGGTAGGTCAGGGACGCCCCGGACGCGTACCGCACGAGGACCGCCATGTCGTCCTCGATGCTGACGCCTGGCCCGAACACGTTCTGGTCGCGGTGGTAGCCGTCCTCGCCCTCGGCGTCCAGGTACAGCGCGCTGAGCACGGGCGAGTCCGCCAGGTGTACGGCGAAGGGGTCGCCGTGCGCGGCGGGGGAGCCGTGCGCGCGGGCGTAGGGCCGGGCGAGTCCCCGTCGGCCGCCCGCCTCGTCGCCGTAGAAGAAGAGGCCGCCCTGGGCGAAGACGGTCTCCGGTTCGGTGCCCAGCCACCAGTTCACCAGGTCGAAGTGGTGCGTGGACTTGTGGACCATCAGGCCGCCGGAGTTGGCCTTGTCGCGGTGCCAGCGGCGGAAGTAGTCCGCGCCGTGCCGCAGGTCGAGCAGCCACTCGAAGTGCACCGAGCCGACCTCGCCGATCTCCCCGCCCGCGATGAGTTCCCGTACGGCCGAATGCACCGGGTTGTAGCGGTAGTTGAAGGTCACCCGCACCTCGCGGCCGGAGCGCTGCCGGGCCGCGAGGATGCGGCGCGCGCGGTCGGCGTCGGTGGTCATCGGCTTCTCGGTGACCACGTCGCAGCCCGCGTCCAGGGCCCGGACGATGTAGTCGTCGTGGGTGCGGTCCACGCTGCAGACGACCACGAGATCCACTCGCTCGCGTCGCAGCATGAGGTCGAAGTCCTCGGGCGCGTACGCGGGGACGGGTTCGCGGCCGGGGTGGTCGGCCGCGAGCCAGCTGTTGTGGACCGCCATCCGGTGCGCGTTGACGTCGCAGAATCCGACGAGGTCGATGCGGTCCGCGTACGGTCCGGCCAGCGCCTCGGTGAACAGCCGGGCGCGGGCGCCCAGGCCCACCACGGCACAGCGGCGGCGCGAAGCGGAACCGGAGGGGGAGTCCTCGTAAGCGTCCGTGCAGGGGGCTTGTTCTGACATCAGGACCATCCCTAGGGTCGTCGGGCAGGGGGTGGAAGCGCTTTCTAACGAATGAGGTGACCCACTCATGCCCGGAAACAGGACAAGGAAGTCCTGGCGGCCGCGCATCGCGGCGGCCACGGCACTGCTGGTGTCCTGCTCGGTCCTCGCCGGCTGCTCGGGGCCGGACGGGGCGGGCGGCGACGGCGGCAAGGTGGTCCTGCGCTACACCTGGTGGGGCAACCCGGACCGGGCGGCCAGAACCCAGGAGGCCGTCGACCTCTTCGAGAAGGAGCATCCGCGGATCGAGGTGCAGACGTCGTTCTCCGGCTACGACGCCTACAAGCAGAAGCTGGCCACTCAGGCTGCAGGCGGCGACGCCCCCGACGCCATGCAGCTCGACTACCGCATGATCGACCAGTACGCCTCCGGCGGCGTCCTGCTGAACTTCGCCGAGCAGCGCTCCGCGCTGGACACCGGCGAGTTCGACGCGGGCCTCCTCGCCACCGGGAAGGTGGACGGCAAGCAGTACGCGATCCCGCAGGCCCGCGGCACGGAGACCGTGGTGTACGACACCGCCCAGTGGAAGAAGTCCGGGGTCGCCCTCCCGCGCGAGGGCTGGACCTGGAGCGAATGGGCCCACGCCATGCGGGAGTTGGCCGAACGCACCGGCAGGCCCGGCGCCACCGACCCCGGGCAGAGCGAGGACGCCTTCGAGGTCTGGCTGCGCGGCCGGGGCAAGAGCCTCTACACCGAGGACCGCCGGCTCGGCTTCACCGTCGACGACCTGACCCGCTGGTGGACCTTCGCCGACAAGCTCCGCAGGGAAGGCGCCGTCTCGCCCGCCGAGCAGACCACCCAGCTCGACGGCACGGTCGAGAACACCCCGCTCGGGCGCGGCAAGGCCATCTCCGACAGCAACTGGGACGCGCCCTCCAGCGGGTTCGTCGCGCTCGTACCCGACGGGGTCACCCTCGCGCCGATGCCGTCCGGCGAGGACGGCACCCCGGGCCAGTACTTCAAGCCCTCGATGTTCATGGGCGTCGCCGCCGACACGGGCCACCCGAAGGAGTCCGTGCAGCTCGTCGACTTCATGCTGAACGACCCGGACGCCGCGAAGATCCTCGGCGCCACCCGCGGCATCCCCGTCAACGAGTCGCTCCGCGAGTCGATCGCTCCCGGACTCAAGGACTTCGACAAGACGGTCTACGACTACCAGGCGTCCCTGGAAGGAAAGCTCAACGCCCCTCCCCAGGCGCCGCCTTCGGGGGACAGCGCGCTGCAGACCACCTTCCAGCGGGACTACGACCAGGTGTCGTACGAGCGGATGTCGCCCCGCGAGGCGGCCGAGGACTACGTCACCGAGGCGAAGGCGGAGCTGAGGTCATGACCACCACCACCGACACTCCCGTGACCGCCCCCGCCGCGAAGACCGTTCCCGTGAAGCGGCCCGGTGGACGTCGACGCGAGGGCGCCGCCTGGGTGTTCCTCTCCCCGTGGGTGCTCGGCGCCGCCGTGCTGACCCTGCTCCCGATGGCCGTATCGCTCTATCTCTCCTTCACCGACTACGACTTGTTCAACCCGCCCCACTGGGTGGGCCTGCGCAACTACACGCAGATGTTCACCGAGGACCCGCGCTACTGGCGTTCGGTCGGCGCGACCCTCACCTACGTCGTCATCGCCGTGCCCCTCCAGCTCGGTCTCGCCCTCGTCGTCGCGCTCGGCCTCAAGTCCATGCGACGCGGCCGGGGTTTCTACCGCTCGGCGTTCTACGCGCCCTCCCTGCTCGGCGCCTCCATGTCCATCGCGTTGGTGTGGCGGGCACTGTTCAACGACGGCGGCACGGTCGACAACCTGCTCGGCACCGGCGGCTGGGTCAACCGGCCCGGCTGGGCGCTGCTCGCCGTCGCCCTGCTCACCGTGTGGCAGTTCGGCGCCCCGATGGTCATCTTCCTCGCCGGACTCCAGCAGATACCCGCCGAGTTGTACGAAGCGGCTGCCGTGGACGGGGCGAGCCGGTGGCGGCAGTTCCTGTCCATCACCGTGCCCATGCTCTCCCCGGTGATCTTCTTCAACCTGGTGCTCCAGACCATCCAGGCCTTCCAGGTCTTCACCCCCGCCTTCGCGGTGAGCGGCGGCAAGGGCGGCCCCGCCGACTCGACGCTCTTCTACACCCTCTACCTCTACGACCGCGGCTTCGTCGCCTCCCACATGGGCTACGCCTCCGCGATGGCCTGGGTCCTGCTCATCGTCATCGGCGCCGTCACGGCGGTGCTCTTCCGCACGTCCCGCACCTGGGTCTTCTACGCGTCCGAGGGGGACCGATGACCACCTCGACCAGCACCGGTACCGCCGCTACGGCTTCTCCTGCACGCAGGCCGGTCGCCCGGCGCCGCCTCGCCCTGCACCTCGGCGCCCTCGCCGCGCTCCTCGTCATGCTGTACCCGCTGGCCTGGCTCCTCGCGACCTCGCTCAAGCCCGCCGACGAGGTGATCGCCAGCCTCGACCTGCTGCCCAGCAGCCTGGAATGGTCCAACTACTCGTCCGCCCTCGACGGCGTGAACGACGTCTCCGTGGGGCGGCTGCTCGGCAACTCGCTGCTCATCGCGGGCGGCGCGGTCATCGGCAACGTACTCAGCTGCTCCCTCGCCGCGTACGCCTTCGCCCGGCTGCGGTTCCGCTTCCGCGGGCCGCTGTTCGCCTTCATGATCGCGACGATCATGCTGCCGCACCACGCCGTGCTGATCCCGCAGTACATCATCTTCAACCAGCTCGGCATGGTGAACACCTACTGGCCGCTGATCCTGCCCAAGTTCCTCGCCACCGAGGCGTTCTTCGTCTTCCTCATCGTGCAGTTCATGCGAGGGCTGCCGCGCGAACTGGAGGAGGCGGCGCGGATCGACGGCTGCGGGCCGTTCCGCAGCTTCTTCCTCGTCATCCTGCCGCTGACCCGGCCCGCCCTCATCACCACGGCGATCTTCACCTTCATCTGGACCTGGAACGACTTCTTCACCCAGCTGATCTACCTCTTCTCACCGGAGAAGTTCACGCTCACGCTGGCCCTGCGGTCGTTCGTGGACGCGTCGAGCACCTCGGCCTTCGGCCCGATGTTCGCGATGTCGGTGATCGCCCTGCTGCCGATCGTGCTGTTCTTCCTCGCCTTCCAGCGCTTCCTGGTCGAGGGCATGGCGAACTCCGGGATCAAGGGATGAGCGGGAGCCGAGGGACGAGCGCAAGCCGAGGGATGGGCCGAAGCCGAGGGATGATGAGCGGCGGGCAGACCCGGGAGACGGGTGAGATCTTCGGGCCGCGTATGACGCTGTTCGCGGACGTGCTGAGCGTGGGCGTGTGCACGGCTCTCGCGTCGCTGCCGGTCGTCACCCTGCCCGCCGCGCTGTCCACGGCGTGCGCGGTCCTGCGCGGCGCCCGCGAGGACCGGCCGGCCACGGCGGGCCGGTACCTGGCGACCCTGCGACGACGGCTGCGCCCCGGCGACCTCGCGGCCGGGGTACTGGTCCTGACCGGAGTCCTGCTGCTCTGGGCGGACCTGGCCCTGGCCCGCGCCGGGCTGCCCGGCGGACCGCTGTTCGCCGTCGTCGCGGCGGCGATCGGCGGGTACGCGGCTGTCGTCGGCCTGCGTGCCTGCGGGCGCCCCGAGTCGCTCACGGACTGGCGGGCGGCGGTGGCCGGTGCCGCCCGGGACTCCGTCGGGGACGCGGGCGGCAGCGGCCTCGTGCTGCTCGCCCTCGCGGCGGCCGTGACGTCCGCGTGGATGCTGCTGCCACTGGCGTTCCTGGCACCGGGCCCCCTGGCGATGGCGCTGACGGCGGTGGACGTACGCATGCCGACCCGGGGGGAGACGTGTCCGTAGGACGGAGTGTGCGCGGACGTCGGTTCGGACGGGGGTGAAGTTCCGGGCCCGCCCTGTGTTCTGGATCACGTGACGCGTGTTGAGGGTGGGACGGGGGCAATTCCCGTACCTCACCACGACGCACGCGCGACGAATGCGAGGATGAGGCCCGTCATGACTGCTGGGTGGGGTGTGCGCACGGTACGGGCCGCGGTGTTCGCGGTCGTCTGTGTGCTGCTCGCCGCCCTCGGCCACGTACTGATGTCCGGTGCCCCGGTGGCCTGGTGGGCGATGACCGCCGGGACCGTGGCGACGGGCGGCGCGGGCTGGTGCCTTGCCGGCCGGGAGCGCGGACTCCCCCTGATCGTCTCGGTGGTGGTCGTCACCCAGGGACTGCTGCACTGGTCGTTCTCGCTCGCCCAGTCGATGGCTGGGCCGGCCACGGGGCCGGTGGCGTCCGGCCGGGGGACGGGCTCGGCACACATGGCGTCCATGCACGCCATGGAAGCCACGGACGTGTCGGCCACGAACATGTCGGCCCCGGACGTGGGGTCCATGTCGTCGATGGGGCACATGGGTTCCGGGCACATGGCCGCGGATCACATGGGCGCCGGGCACATGGATGCGGCCCATATGGGCTCGGATGCCATGAGCCAGTCGGCGCACGCCATGGACGGAACGTCCTCGCTCGGCATGCTCGCCGCCCACCTGTTGGCCGCGCTGCTGTGCGGCCTGTGGCTGGCGTACGGCGAACGCGCCGCCTTCCGCATCCTGCGCGCGGTGGCCGGACGGCTGGTCGCACCCCTGCGACTGCTGCTCGCGCTGCCCACACCCCCGCACCGCCCGCGTGTTCGCGCCCGCCGTGACTCCTCCGACCGTTCGCCACGGCGGCTCCTCCTCGTCCACGCCATCACTTCTCGGGGTCCGCCCGTGGGATCCGCTGCCAGTTGAGACAGCCGGATCCCCGAGGCGTCGCCCTGCGCGCCTCGGGCGTCGGCCGTACCTCCGTGTACGGCCGTACCCCCTCGCCGGACCGACACGCGAGCGCACCCTGCGTACGCGCCCTGCGTACGCGCCAAGTGAACGCACCACGCGGACGCGCCGTCGGTCCGGATCACGGATGACCCGAGAAGGACACCTGGTGATCACTCCTGCCCCGCCCGCCCCACACGGCGGAAGCGACAACGGCGACGCAAGCGACAGAAACGGCAGTGGCGGTGAGACCGCGGCAACCGTCGACGAGTCGATAACCGCCTGGGCGCTGGCCGCCCGGGGCGGCGACCCGGACGCCGTCGAGCGTTTCGTACGTGCCCTGCACCGTGACGTCGTGCGCTATGTCGCGTACCTCTCCGCCGACCCCCAGGCCGCAGACGACCTGGCCCAGGACACGTTCCTGCGGGCGCTCGGCAGCCTGCACAGATTCGAGGGCCGCTGCTCGGCCCGTACATGGCTGCTGGCCATCGCGCGCCGGGCCGTGGTCGACAGCCTCCGGTACGCCGCCGCCCGGCCGCGCCTGTCCGACGTACCGGACTGGCGGCTGGCGGTCGAACGGGCCCAGCCGCGCGGCCTGCCCGGCTTCGACGAGGGGGTCGTACTCCTCGATCTGCTGGCCGCGCTGCCGGACGAGCGCCGTGAGGCGTTCGTGCTCACGCAGATGATGGGGCTGCCCTACGCGGAGGCGGCCGCGCTGAGCGACTGCCCCGTGGGAACGGTCCGTTCCCGGGTGGCCCGCGCCCGAGCCACCCTCATGGACCTGCTCGCCGAAACAGACCCACGCACCACGACACCCGCACCCGCGGCCCTGGCTGCTTGACGAGGCTGACGAAGCTGAGAAGAGGCTGACAGAAGGGGGTGCCGGACCAGCCGCCGGCACCCCCTCCGTCTCCTCCGTGACGCACACCGCGAGCGTGACCGCTTCGAGCCAGCAGTCGTGGCGGACGTGGGCGGCCTGACAGACGCTGCTGCCGCCTCAGCTGGACAAGCGCCAGGCTCAGAGCCAGTCCCGCCGCTTGAAGATGACGTACAGGCTGGTGCAGACAACGGCCATCAGGGCGACGGCGAAGGGGTATCCGAGCACCCAGCCCAGTTCGGGCATGTGCGTGAAGTTCATGCCGTAGATCGTGCCGACCAGAGTCGGGGCGAACAGGATCGCCGCCCAGGACGAGATCTTCTTGATCTCCTCGTTCTGTTCGAAGCCCGCTTCCGCCAACGCCCGCATTTCCGCGTTCTGTTGCTGGGTGACCAGGGTCGCGTTGACCGTGAGGATGTCCGTGAGGGCCTGGCGGAAGCCGTCCACCCGCTCGCTGATGTGGGTGACGTGGTCGGCCACGTCGCGGAGGTAGCGCTGGAGTTCGTCGTCGGTGCCGTACTTGGCGAAGCCCGCCATCAGGCCGTGCAGCATGCCGACCAGCGGGCGGGTGGCGCGCTGGAACTCGACCATCTCGCGGGAGAGTTCGTAGATGCGGCGCGAGACCCAGGGGTCGCCGCCGAAGACCTCGGTCTCGATCTCGTCGATGTCGTTCTGGACGCCGGAGACGACCGGTGCGTAACCGTCCACGACCGCGTCGAGGATGGCGTAGAGGACCGCCTCGGGGCCGAGGCTCAGCAGCTCCGGGGTCTCCTCCATGCGGCGTCGTACGGCGGAGAGGTCGGGGGCGGCGCCGTGCCGGACCGTGATGAGGAAGTCGGGGCCGAGGAACACGTGCAGTTCGCCGAAGTCGACCTCCTCGGACGCGTCGAGGTAGCGGGCCGCGCGAAGGACGACGAACAAGGTGTCGCCGTACCGTTCCAGCTTCGGCCGCTGGTGGGCCTCCATCGCGTCCTCGACGGCGAGCGGATGGAGGTCGAACTCCGCCGCCAGGGACAGGATCTCCTCCTCCGTGGGGCGGGCGAGTCCGATCCACGCCATGCCGTCCGGCTGCTCGCGCAGCTCACGGAAGGTCTCCGCGAGCGTGGCGGGGGTCGCGACCCGCACACCGTCGCGGTAGAGCGCCGCCTGTACGACGCTGCCGGCCTCCACGGCGTCCGTTTTCGTGTCGGCCACGGCGGGGCGGGAGGACGCCGGAGGGTCCGCGGGGGCCTCGGTGGCCACCGGCGTGGCGCGTCGCCACCGCGGCTTCCGGCTGACCCTGTTGGCGGGTACGGGGCGGGCTCGGCGCTCCGGCATCGCGGCTGCCTCCGTGTCGTACGTGTCGCACGCTTGGTCGTGCGTCTGCCCTGTCGGCTGTCTGCTGTGTCTGCTGTGTCTGCTGCGTCAGCTGCCCTGGGCGGGCGGCTCGTCGGTCGTCCTGGCGATCACGGGCAGGATATACGGGTCATCCGGCCGCGGCGGATCGGTGCGATGGCGGACAGAAGGTGTCCGCGGGGCCCGGTAACGTGCCGGACATGACGAAGACCTCGACCGCTCCCGTGCTGAGCGTCCGCGAGCTGAACCGTGCGACCCTCGCCCGGCAGTTGCTCCTGCGCCGGGTCGTCCTGTCCGCGCAGGACGCCGTCGAACACCTCGTCGGTCTCCAGGCGCAGAACGTCAAGCCGCCGTACTACGCGCTCGCCGCCCGCCTGGAGGGCTTCGCCCCGCAGGAGCTCTCGGCGGCCATGGAGGCGCGGGAGGTCGTCCGCATCGTCACCATGCGGTCGACCATCCACACCCACACCGCGGACGACTGCCTGACGCTGCGGCCGCTCGTACAGGCCGCCCGGGAAAGGGAGTTGTACGGGTTTCGGCATGGTCTCGCCGGAGTGGATCTCGACCGGCTCGCCTCGATCAGCCGGGAGTTGGTCGAGGCCGAGCCGCGCACGATGAAGCAACTGCGGGAGGCCCTGCTCGTCGAGTGGCCGGACGCCGACCCCGCGGCCCTCGCCATCGCCGCCCGCTGCCGGCTGCCGCTCGTCCAGGTCACCCCGCGCGGACTGTGGGGGCGCAGCGGTCAGGTCGCGCTCACCACCGCCGAGCACTGGCTCGGCAGGCCGTCCGAACCGGCTCCCGCGCCCGACGCCACCGTCCTGCGCTATCTCGCCGCCTTCGGACCCGCCTCCGTCAAGGACATGCAGACCTGGGCCGGGCTGACCCGGCTGCGCGAGGCCTTCGAACGGCTGCGGCCACAGCTGGTCACCTTCGCCGACGAGCACGGCGTCGAGCTCTTCGACCTGCCGGACGCGCCCCGCCCGGACGCCGGCACACCGGCCCCCGCGCGTCTGCTGCCCGAGTTCGACAACCTGCTCCTCTCGCACGCCGACCGCTCCCGGGTGGTGTCGGCCGACCACAAGGGCCGTACCTGGCGGGGCAACCAGGCCTACCCGACCCTGCTCGTCGACGGGTTCCTGGCGGGAGTGTGGCGGCTGGAGGAGACCGGCGGCCGGGCCGTGCTCACCGTCGAGCCCTTCGGCACGCTCACGGACCGGCAGCGTGCCGAGGTGACGGAGGAGGCGGAGCGGACGCTGACCGCGCTGAGCGAGTCACCGGATACCGCAAGCACGGCCTCGCCCCCGCCGTCACCGTCAGCGCCGGTCTCGTACGACATTCGGTTCGGGACCGTTGTACGCGACTGACCGGCGGCTGACCGGCGGCTGACCGGCGGGTGTCCGAGGAGGCGTGGCATATGGAAAGGGGGCGTTGCGGGCCGCTCGTGGAGG
>NZ_JBHWZP010000238.1:0-14474 GCF_042728395.1 Streptomyces sp. NPDC060205 | reverse complement strand
GCCGAGGAGCGAACTGCTCCTCGGCCCTCGCCGTTTTTGTTGACCGCTTCTGACCAGGTCTGATCAGTTGTGTAAGACACGGAAGCGCGTGGTCGAGGGGTTTATCGGTCTGTCGTACGAACGCTCATACCAGAGCGGGACGTCAGCCGTCGGACTTTGTCAACTGCCCACCGCACATGATGCGGTGGCGACTACTGTGAGTGGCCGCTGAGCGACAGAGGGCCTATTTCTTCGGCTCTCTCGACCGGGGGACCCCCACAGCCCCGCCACACCAGTACGAGGACGTCGATGTCTCACCTTCGCGCACCGGCCGCACGCGCAGACCGCCGCGAGGGCGGGCGGCACGGGCGACCGGTCGCCCGCACCACCCCCACGCTGCCCGAGACCCATATACGCCCCCAACTGCTCCGCCTCGCGATCCTGCCGCCCCTCGCGGTGGCGCTCAGCGCGAGCGCCGCCGTCCTCTTCACCGTCCGCACGACCGGCTCACGCCCCGGCCTCACCCTGTGGATCGTGCTCTCCGGAGCCCTCGCGGTCGCTGTCGCGGGCATCGTGATCGCCACCGTGGCCGCCGACCGGGCCGCCCGGTCCGTGCACGACCGCATCGGGACGCTGCGCCGCGTCAGCGCGCGGGGCCAGGCCGATCTGCTCGGCCTCGTCGAGGCACTGCGCCGCGGTGACGGGCCGCCCGCCCGCCGCCCGCGCAGTCGGCCCGCCGCGGACGCCGACGACTTCGACCTGCTCGCCGAGGACCTGGCGGCCGCGCACGACGGCGCGATCGGCGCGGTCGTCCAGGCCTCCCAGCTGTCCAGCCACGCGGGCAGCGAGCAGAAGGTCGAGGTCTTCGTCAATCTCGCCCGGCGGCTCCAGTCCCTCGTCCACCGCGAGATCTCGATCCTCGACGAGCTGGAGAACGAGATCGAGGACCCGGACCTGCTCAAGGGCCTCTTCCACGTCGACCACCTCGCCACCCGCATCCGCCGGCATGCCGAGAACCTCGCGGTGCTCGGCGGCGCCGTTTCGCGCCGGCAGTGGAGCAACCCGGTCTCCATGACCGAGGTGCTGCGCTCCGCGACCGCGGAGGTCGAGCAGTACTCGCGGGTCAAGCTCGTACCGCCCGTCGACGGGACCGTGCGCGGGCACGCCGTGGCCGACGTGATCCATCTGCTGGCCGAACTCGTCGAGAACGCCACGGTGTTCTCGGCGCCGCACACCCAGGTGCTGCTGCGGGCCAACGTGGTCACGTCGGGGCTCGCCGTCGAGGTCGAGGACCGCGGGCTCGGCATGCCGCTGGCCGAACAGCACAAGATGAACGCGCTGCTCGCCGACCCTGACCAGGTGAATGTGGCGAGTCTGCTCCAGGACGGCCGGATCGGGCTGTTCGTGGTCTCCCAGCTCGCCCGCCGGCACGGGATCGCCGTCCGGCTGCAGACCAACATCTACGGCGGCGTACAGGCCGTACTGGTGGTGCCGCAGGCGTTGCTGGGGGACGAGGAGGGCACGCAGACCGGGGCGCGGACGGTGGCACCGGCCGGGGTGAACGGGACGGTGAACGGGCCTTCGCCACGGGGCGCGGTGGTGCAGGGCGCTGCCGCTGTCGTCGAGGGTCCGGCTCAGGGCACGCCTGCGCATGGGTCTCCTTTTCATGATGTTGCGGCACATGGAGGTCCTGTACATGGAGGTCCTCCACATGGGGTCTCCCCATATGCGACCCCGGCTCATGAGCGGTCGGCATATGGGACTCCGGCCCATGGGGTGCCAACACATGGGTCCGCAACACCTGCGACCCCCGCTCAGGGGACTCCCACGCACGAGGCCTGGACTCCCGCGTCCGTGCAGTCACAGGCCCAGGCGCAGTCACACGCCCAGCCGCAGCCGGACGGGGCGCCCGCCGGGCTGACCGTCGTGAACGGCGGCGGGGGCGGTCCCATCCCCCTGCCGGTGCGAGGGACCGAGACCAGGGCCAACCCCGCGGAGGCCGTCCCCGGGATCCGGCCCGACGACAGACGGGCCGTCGCCGAGAACACGGTCACGCCGCCCACCCCGCGCAACGGCGTGGTGCGCGGCAGCATGAGCAGGCCCCAACTGCCCAGGCGGCGGGCCCAGGAGCACATCGTGCCCGAACTGCGCGGCGGGCCCGCGCCCCGGCAGGAGTCGGAGTTCCTGGTGGGACACGATCCCGGCCTGATGGCGGCGTTCCAGCGCGGCATCGGACTCGCCGAAGCCCGGTGCAGGGAGATGGATTCCATGGGTCAGGCCCACATGGATCAGGCCTACACGGGTCCGGCCCACACGGGTTCCGCCCACGTGGATCAGCCGCACGTGGGGCCCGCCCACATGGATCAGGCCCACACGGGTCCGGCGCACACGGGGCCCGCCCACATGGAGCCGGCACCCATGGAGCCCGCCCCTGTGGAGTCCGCCCGGCACGACGGGAGCGCACCGGCCGGATGAAGCACGCAGCCCGCACCCCCACTCACACCCCCACCCACACTTCCGCTCCCGAAGACCTTCGTATTACAAGGAGTCGATCCCCCATGGCGAGCGATGTGCCGACCGGCCATGCAACCGATCTGGACTGGCTGATGAGCGGCCTCGTACAGCGCGTACCGCACACCAGAAGCGCGGTGCTGCTCTCCTGCGACGGCCTCGTGAAGTCGGTGCACGGACTCGATCCCGACAGCGCCGACCACATGGCCGCGCTGGCCTCCGGGCTCTACTCCCTCGGGCGCAGCGCGGGCGTCCGCTTCGGCGACGGCGGCGATGTGCGCCAGGTCGTCGTCGAACTGGACTCCACGCTGCTGTTCGTGTCCACCGCGGGTTCCGGAACCTGCCTGGCCGTGCTGGCCGGACGCGACGCGGACGCGGCCGTACTCGGCTACGAGATGGCGATGCTGGTCAAGAGCGTCCGCCCGTACCTGATGACCGCGCCGCGGCAGCACAGTGTCGAACCGCCGGCGATGAGGCCTTGAACGTGGCCGCGGCCGGCGACGGTCCCTGGCTCGACGGCGCGGCCGGCCGCCTGGTGCGGCCCTACCAGGTGAGCAACGGCAGGACCCGGCCGAGCACCGCGCTCGACCTCCTGTCCCAGGTGATGGCCACCGGCGTCACCCCCCTCGGTTACCTCGGACCCGAGCACGCCCAGGCGCTCGAACTGTGCCGGGACCCCGTCTCGGTGGCCGAGGTCGCCGCGCATCTGAAGCTGCCGGCAGCAGTGACCAAGGTGCTGCTCTCCGACCTCGTCGACTGCGGGGCGCTGTCCATGAAGCCCCCGACGTTCCACCACAACCCCACTGACCGGTCTCTTCTGGAGGCAGTGCTCGATGGACTACGACGACAGCTCTGACCCTTTCCCCACCGCGTTGAAGATCCTGGTGGCGGGAGGCTTCGGGGTGGGCAAGACCACCTTCGTCGGTGCGGTGAGCGAGATCGCGCCGCTCAGCACGGAGGAACTGCTGACCACGGTCAGCGCCGCGACCGACAATCTCGACGGCATCGAGAACAAGGTCGAGACGACCGTCGCGATGGACTTCGGGCGCATCACCCTCGACGCGGAACATGTGCTGTATCTGTTCGGTACGCCCGGACAGGAACGGTTCTGGTTCATGTGGGACGAGCTCTCCGAAGGCGCGCTCGGCGCGGTGGTTCTCGCCGACACCCGCCGCCTGGAGGACTGTTTCGCCGCCGTGGACTTCTTCGAGCAGCGCGGTCTCGGCTTCATCGTCGCCGTCAACGAGTTCGACGGCGGCTTCCGCTACGACCCGGAGGAGGTGCGCGCGGCCATCGACCTCGACCCGGGCGTGCCGGTCGTCCGCTGCGACGCGCGGATCTCCAGTTCGGGCGTGCAGACGCTGCTCACGCTCGTCCGCCACCTGCTGGCCCACGCACCGACGCGCGCCCCGAGTCACGGAGCACACACATGAGGTACGACCCGGCGCGTCCGGCCGGTCGGCTGCTGCTCACGCCCGTGGACAAGGAGGCACCCGCCCGGACGTGCCGGTTGCGGGTGCTGGGTCTGGGGGAGCGCGCGGAACCGGCCCTCGACGCGTTCGCGCGGCGGCTGGCCGAGCTGGCCGGGGCGCCGTACGCGATGGTCAACTTCGTCGGCGAGGAACGGCAGTTCTTCGCGGGCCTGCATGCGCAGCCCCCACATGTCCGGCCCCCGTACGCCGGTGCCTCGCACGCCCGGCTCCCGGACACCCGGCACGACGCCATGGCCACCGGCACCGGCACAGGCACCGGCACCGGCAGCGACCGTGGCGGCGGCAGCGGCAGTGGCGGTGACACGATCCGCGGTGACGCGATCCGCGGTGACGCCGACCTCGGCCGCCCGGCCCCGCTCTCCATCGGCCCCGGCCGCCATATGGCCCGCGACTACGGGTTCTGCCCCCATGTGGTGGTCCGCCACAAGGCGTTGGTCCTGGAGGACGTCCGTGACTACCCCCGCTTCGCGGGCAACCCGGTCGTCGACGAGTACGGCATCCACTCCTATCTCGGCGCCCCGCTGCTCGACCGTACGGGTATCGCCCTCGGCACGGTGTGCGTCGCCGATGTCGAGCCCCGGCCGTGGGGGAGGTCCGGACTGGACACCATCAAGGCGATGGCGGCGGAACTGGTCGAGCAGATCGAGCTGAGGGAGGGCGGGCTCTGACCGGAGCCGGCCGGGTCGCCGCCGAAGGAGCAGGGGAAGATCGGTGGTGTGAAGGAAAGCTGCGGGAGAGGTTAAGAAAACCTCGATGGACCCGGGGGCCGATGTACGGCAGATTGCTGGTCGAATCCACTCCTCTCCCCGGTGCGGGCGTCCTTCGGCATGCCTGGATCCGGGACCTCACGCACGGGAGCCCCGTTGAAGGCGCTGGTCAAGGAGAAGGCGGAGCCCGGGCTGCGGCTCATGGACGTACCGGAGCCGGCCGTCGGCCCCGGCGATGTGCTGATCAAGGTCCTGCGGACCGGGATCTGCGGCACCGACCTGCACATCCGCAACTGGGACGGCTGGGCCCAGCAGACCATCGAGGCACCGCTCGTGCTCGGCCACGAGTTCGTCGGCGAGGTCGTGGAGACGGGCCGTGACGTCGGCGAGATCGCGGTGGGCGACCGGGTCAGCGGCGAGGGTCACCTGGTCTGCGGGAAGTGCCGCAACTGCCAGGCCGGCCGGCGCCATCTGTGCCGGGCGACGGTGGGCCTCGGGGTCGGCCGCGACGGCGCGTTCGCCGAGTACGTGGCGTTGCCCGCGTCCAACGTCTGGGTGCACCGCGTCCCCGTCGACCTCGACATCGCCGCGATCTTCGACCCGTTCGGCAACGCCGTGCACACCGCGCTGTCGTTCCCGCTGGTCGGGGAGGACGTACTGATCACCGGCGCGGGCCCCATCGGTCTGATGGCCGCCGCCGTCGCCAAGCACGCGGGCGCCCGGCACGTCGTCGTCACCGACGTGAGCGAGGACCGTCTGGAGCTGGCCCGCAAGATCGGTGTCACCCTCGCGCTGAACGTCGCCGAGTCGGGCATCGCCGAAGGACAGCGCTCGCTCGGGCTGCGCGAGGGCTTCGACGTGGGCCTGGAGATGTCAGGCAACCCGGTCGCGATGCGGGACATGCTCGCCAACATGACGCACGGTGGAAAGATCGCCATGCTCGGGCTGCCGTCCGAGGAGTTCGCCGTCGACTGGTCCCGGATCGTCACCTCCATGATCACGATCAAGGGCATCTACGGCCGCGAGATGTTCGAGACCTGGTACGCGATGTCGGTCCTGCTGGAAGGCGGCCTCGACCTCGCGCCGGTCATCACCGGCCGCTACGGCCACCGCGACTTCGAGGCGGCCTTCGAGGACGCGGCGAGCGGCCGCGGCGGCAAGGTCATCCTCGACTGGACCGTGTAAGGCCCTGGACTCTGTAAGGACCTGGCCCCCCAAGGACCTGGACCCACCTGGACTCCTCAAGGACTCCGGACCCCGTAAGGACTGATGATGTTCGACTCCGTACGTGACGACCTCCGCACCACCCTCGACGAGATCCGCGCCGCGGGCCTGCACAAGCCCGAGCGCGTCATCGGCACCCCGCAGTCAGCGACCGTGACCGTCACCTCGGGCGGCCGTGCGGGTGAGGTCCTCAACTTCTGCGCCAACAACTACCTCGGTCTCGCCGACCACCCGGAGGTCGTCGCCGCCGCCCACGAGGCGCTCGACCGCTGGGGGTACGGCATGGCGTCCGTGCGCTTCATCTGCGGTACGCAGGAGGTGCACAAGGAGCTGGAGGGGCGGCTGTCCGCGTTCCTCGGCCAGGAGGACACGATCCTCTACTCGTCGTGCTTCGACGCCAACGGCGGGGTGTTCGAGACGCTGCTCGGCGCCGAGGACGCGGTGATCTCCGACGCCCTCAACCACGCGTCGATCATCGACGGCATCCGGCTCTCCAAGGCCTGCCGGTTCCGCTACGCGAACCGCGACCTCGCCGACCTGGAGCAGCAGCTGAAGGAGGCCGCGGGCGCCCGCCGCAGGCTGATCGTCACCGACGGCGTCTTCTCCATGGACGGGTACGTGGCCCCGCTGCGCGAGATCTGCGACCTCGCCGACCGCTACGACGCGATGGTCATGGTCGACGACTCGCACGCCGTCGGCTTCGTCGGCCCCGGCGGCCGGGGCACCCCCGAACTGCACGGCGTCATGGACCGGGTCGACATCATCACGGGCACCCTCGGCAAGGCCCTCGGCGGCGCGTCCGGCGGTTACGTGGCCGCCCGCGCCGAGATCGTCGCGCTGCTGCGCCAGCGGTCGCGCCCGTACCTCTTCTCGAACACCCTGGCCCCGGTGATCGCCGCCGCCTCGCTCAAGGTCCTCGACCTGCTGGAGGCGGCCGACGACCTGCGCGAGCGGCTCGCGGCGAACACCGCGCTGTTCCGCTCGCGGATGACCGAGGAGGGCTTCGACATCCTCCCCGGCGACCACGCCATCGCCCCGGTGATGATCGGGGACGCGACCGTCGCCGGCCGGATGGCGGAGCTGCTCCTCGAACGCGGGGTGTACGTGATCGGCTTCTCGTACCCCGTGGTCCCGCAGGACAAGGCCCGCATCCGTGTCCAGCTGTCCGCCGCGCACTCCACCGAGGACGTGAACCGCGCGGTGGACGCCTTCGTGGCGGCGCGCGCGGAGCTGGCGCAGGACGCCGCCTGAATCCCTCGCAGGTCCTGAGAGAATCTGCCGCATGATCGAAGCGCGGCGGCTCCACATTCTCCGGGCGGTGGCGGACCACCGGACGGTGACGGCGGCCGCCGCCGCGCTCTACCTCACGCCCTCCGCGGTGTCGCAGCAGCTGACCGCCCTGGAGCAGGAGACGGGACACCGTCTGGTGGAGCGCGGCGCCCGGGGCGTACGGCTGACTCCGGCCGGTGAGATCCTGCTCAGCCACACGAACGCCGTCCTCGCGCAGCTGGAGCGGGCCGAGGCGGAGCTGGCCGCGTACAGCTCGGGTTCGGCCGGCACGGTCAGCGTCGCCTCCTTCGCGACCGGCATCGGCCTCGTCGTCGCACCCGCCCTGGCCCGCCTCGCCCGCACGGCGCCCGGCATCCTCCTGCGCGTCCAGGACGCCGAGGGCGACGCGAGCCTGCCGATGGTGCTCGACCGCCAGGTGGACGTCGCGGTCGCCGTCGAGTACCGGGGCGCCCCGGACGCCGACGACCCGCGTCTCGCGCACATCCCGCTGTACGCCGAACCGTTCGACGCCGTGGTGCCCGAGACCCACCGCCTCGCCGACCGTACGGAGGTGCCGCTCGCCGAGCTGGCCAAGGATCCGTGGATCGGCCCGTACCCGGGCAACCCCTGCCACGACGTGGTGGTCCTGGCCTGCGAGCACGCCGGTTTCCAGCCCCGGCTCGAACACTCCTCGGACGACTTCCGGGCGGTGGTCGCGCTGGCGTCGGCGGACGCGGGGGTCGCCCTCGTACCGCGCTCGGCCCTGCGGGGCATGGATCTCGCGGGAGTGGTCGTGCGCCCCGTGGACGGTGTCGCCCCCACCCGCCGGGTCTTCGCCGCGGTACGCCGGGGAGCCGAGGCCCACCCGCTGATCCTGCCGGTGCTGGAAGCGCTGGCGGAGGCGGCGGAAACAGCACCGGGCGTCCCGCATCTGGGATAACATCCCGAATGTGAGACGAGATCAAGGTGTGGCACCCGCGGACGCCCCCGCAGCCGCCGACCCGGACCCGGTGGACCCCGTGGGCCCCGCGGATCCCATGGATGTCAGGCTCGGCGCCCGGCTGGCCGAACTGCGGGCCGAACGGGGCTGGTCGCTGGGCGAGTTGGCGAAGCGCAGCGGAGTGAGCCGCTCCACGCTCTCTCGCGCCGAGCGCGCCGAGATCAGCCCCACGGCCTCGCTCCTGAACCGCCTGTGCGCCGTCCACGGCCGCACGATGTCGCAGCTCCTCAGCGAGGTCGAGGCCGAGGCGGCCCCGGTCCCGCTGGTACGGGCCGCCGACCAGGCCGTGTGGGAGGACCGCGCCTCCGGTTTCGTACGCCGCTCGGTGTCCCCGCCGCATGCCGGGCTGCGCGGCGAACTCGTCGAGGGGCGGCTCACTGCGGGCGCCGACATCGCCTACGACCGGCCGCCCGTACCCGGCCTCGAACAGCACATCTGGGTTCTCGACGGGCGGCTGGACATCACCGCCCAGGACGCCGAACACCGGCTCGACACCGGGGACTGTCTGCGGTTGCGGGTGTGGGGGCCCACGCGGTTCCGGTGTCCCGGCCCGCGGGACGCGCGCTACGCGCTGGCGGTGGTCCTGCCGTGACCGCGACGACCGCCGTGACCTGCGTACGACTGACGGCCGATCAACTGCTGGCCGCAGCAGATGAGTTGGCTGAGCTGCTGACCGACACGGTCGACGGTGGCGCGTCGATCGGCTTCCTCGCCCCGCTCGACCACGCCACGGCCGCCGACTGGTGGCGCCGGCGGGCGGACGCGGTCGAGGACGACTCCCTCGCCGTGTGGGCCGCGTACCTGGACGGCCACATCGCCGGCACCGTGAGCCTCGTCCTCCCGGACAAGCCCAACAGCCGTCACCGCGGCGAGGTGGCGAAGCTGATGGTGCACCGGGAGGGACGGGGGCGCGGCCTCGGCCGCTCGCTGCTCGCCACGGCCGAACGCGCGGCCGTCGAGGCGGGCCTGACCCTCCTCAGCCTCGACACCGAGACCGACAGCCCGGCCGAGTCGCTCTACCGGTCGGCCGGGTGGACCAGGGCCGGCGTGATCCCCGACTACGCGAGGACCCCGGCGGGCGAGTTGCATCCCACCACGATCTTCTACAAGTACGTGGCGGCTCCTGGCGAATGAGCCCGCGGTCCGGTCATGAACGGTCCGGTCATGAGCGGGCCGTTCACGAACGGGTGAAGATCCACTCGTGGTTGTTCTGGCCCTCGGGAGCGCAGGGCCAGATGATCAGGTCACGCGTGGAGTCGTTGTTGGCGTAGGAGTCCAGGCACTGGTTGTTGCTGGCGGCGTTGCGTATCCAGAACCTGCCGTCGGACTGCTTGTCCAGCCACCACAACTGGTTGTCGTTCGTGGTGCCGTTGCACGGGAACTCCGTGACCTTGGTGGCACCGCCGACGCCCCGGTAGCCGGGCAGGTCCAGGCACATGCTGTCCATGACGTTGCGGATCTGGAAGAGCGGTACCCCGCCGGGCCCGGCCTTGTCGTAACGCTTCTCGACGTTCCACAGTTGGTTGTCGTCGGTGTTGCTGTTGCACGTCGCGTGCGTCACCTGCCCGTCCGCCCTGCCACTGCTGAAGCCGGGGATGTCCACGCAGGTGCCGTTGGTGTTGTTCTTGATGAGCACGCGGGTCATGACGGCCGGCAGCGTGCTCGGCGCCTTCTTCGTGGCCGCCTCCTTCTTCTTTTTGCTCGGCGAAGGGGTGGGTTTCGTGGTGGTCGCGGCGGCCTCCTCGGCGACCGGCGGTGCGGCCACGGCCGCCGCCTTCTTCTCCTTCTTCTTCTCCGGCTCCGACTCGGACGGGGAAGGAGTCTGGGTCTCGAAGACGCCGGCCGGGCCCCCGGCCTCGTTCAGGACGGTGTCGGAGGCCGCGTTGTCGACGTTCTTCTTCTCCTCGTCCTTGTCCGTCACCGTGATCAGCAGCGGTACGGCGACCAGGAGGGCGCCCGCCAGCGCGGCACCGGCGAGCACCGGCTTACGGGGCCTGCCGACCGCGCTCTGCGTGGAGACGGCCGTGTTCTTGCCGACGGCCGCGATCGCGACGGCCTCGTGCTGCTCCCGGGTGGCCGCGGCGGAGACCGCCTGCGCGTCGCTCCCGCTCGCCGCCTCGCCCGCGGAACTCCCGGCGGCGCCCTGCGCGTTCTCGCCGGCTCCGGCTCCGGCTCCGGCTCCGGCTTCGGCCTCTGCCTTGGTTTCAGCCTTGGTTTCGGTCTCCGCCTCGGGCTTGCCGGCCTTCGAAGGGTCGCTCCCGGCCTTCTCGGTGTCGGTGTCGGTGTCGGCGTCGGGGGCTGAGGCGGGGGCGGGGTCGGCGCCGGCCGCCGGTTCGCTCGCGGCGGCCTGTCCCGCATCGGTGCCCTCGGACGTGGAGGCGGTCTGAGGCTTCCCGGTGCCGGAACCGGTGAGCTGGGCCGCGACGGCCTCGGCGTCGGGAGTGCCGGCTTCCGCTGCGGGGGCGGAGGACTCTCCCGGTGCCTTCTGCTGGTCGGACATGTACTTCCATACCTTTCCTCTGGGCCAACGGGAAGAGAGGAAACCGTTGTGGGGCGGGGCACGACCCGGGATGCGGGGGCGCGGGTCGTACGGCTGGGGCCAGAGTAGTTGGTGTGGTGCCGGGAGCTGTCGCCCAGGCGGTGAATTACCGGAGTTCAGGCCCGGGTTGCGGCGCCTGCGGGCCCAGGCCGCCGGTCTTGTCAGTGCCATTGGTTACGGTGCGTTCCATGCAGGATGCCGATGACGTACGCCGAATCTGTCTCTCTCTGCCGGACACCGTGGAGAAGATCGCCTGGAGCATGCCCACCTTCAGGGTGGCGGGGAAGATGTTCGTCACCCTGCCCGAGGCGGAGACCTCCATGGCCGTGCGCTGCCCGAAGACGGAGCGTGACGAACTGGTCCTCGCCGAGCCCGAGAAGTTCTGGGTCGCCGCACACGAGGCCGGGTCGGCGTGGGTGCGGGTGCGGCTGGCGGCCGTCGAGGACGCGGACGAACTGCGGGACATCCTCGCGGACTCCTGGCGGCAGGCGGCGCCGCCCCGGCTGCTGGACGCCTACCCGGAGTTGGGGGTCGTGGCGGAAGGCTGAGGGCGGCGGCCCGGAAACCGGCGGATGCGGGCCGGCTCCGGTCAGGCTCAGGCCCGTACCCCCACGAATCCGTCGATCCGCTCGCGCAGGGACGTCGCGTCGAGCCCGTGCGCGGCCACATGCTCCTCGACGAGGCCGTAGCGGCGCAGCTCCCGGCGGCCGACGCCGAGGCCGAGCACCCGGTGCGGGACGTCCATGAGGGCGTCGTTCACGGCGGAGACCGACGTTCCGGCCAGATACGGCTCGACCAGGACCACGTCGGGGCCCGCCGCTTCCGTGGCGCGGCGCAGCGTGACCGCGTCGAAGGGCCGCACGGTCGTCGCGTACAGCACGGTGACGTCGAGTCCTTCGGTCGCTTCCAGCACCGGGCCGAGCAGCGGACCGACCGCGACGACCACACCGGCCCGCCCCTCGCGGACGGTGAGGAACCGGGCGCCGTCGACGGGCAGAGCCCGGTCGTTCGACTGCGTGGACAGGCGTACGTACACCTTGTCGCCGTCCGCCGCGACGGCGTGCCGCAGCAGTGTTTCGGCCTCGTCCGGATGCCCCGGCACGTGGACGGTCCAGCCGTCCAGGGTGTCGAGGAGGGCGACGTCGCCGGGGGACATGTGGGTGTAGCCGCCCGCCGGCCAGTCGAAGGACGCGGCGGCGCTGACCAGTACCGCGCCCACGTCCTGATGGCCGAGATCCAGCTTGAGCTGCTCGAAGGGCCGCTCCACGAGGAAGCTGGCGAAGGTGTGCACCACGGGCCGCAGACCGGTCAGTGCCAGTCCCGCGCCCGCGCCGACGAGCAGCTGCTCGCGGATGCCGACGTTGATCACCCGGTCCGGGTGCCGGCGCCGGGTCTCCTCGAAATCGGCCAGGCCGATCTCGGCGAGGACGACGGCGACGCGCGGATCCTCGTCGAGCAGCCGTGACATGACGGGGGCGAACCGATCACGCATGGTGTCCATGAAAAACCTCTCAGAACAGCAGAACAGCGAAACAGCAGAAGGGCAGAAGAGCAAAGGGGGGAGGGGGAGGGAGGGGCCGCGAGCCGGTCTCCGGTCTCAGCCGTCCTTCGGTTCGACCTGGGCGACGACCACGCGGGGGCGCCCCGGGTGCGGTGCCGTGAACGCGGCGTACAGGGCCTCGTGGTCCCGCCCGTCGACGGTCGCGGTGGACCAGCCCGCGGCCTCGAACCGCGCCGCGATCCCGCCGGGCCTTGCCCAGCTGGCGGAGGAGTTGTCGATCACGAGCGTGTGCAGGCGGTCGAGTCCGGCGGGGCCCGCGTAGGCGATGGCCTCGTGGTTGCTGCCCTCGTCCAGTTCGGCGTCCCCGACGAGCACCCACACGCGCGGGTCGTGGAGGCCCTGGGCCCGCAGTCCCAGCGCCGTGCCGACCGCGATCGGCAGACCGTGCCCGAGCGAACCGCTGCCGATCTCGGCGCCGGGTACGAGCACGCGGTCCGGATGGTGGCCCAGCGGCGAGTCGTACGAGCCGAAGCCGGGGAGCCAGTCCACCGGGACGAATCCCTTGGCGGCGAGGACCGCGTAGTAGGCCATCGGTCCGTGCCCCTTGGACAGCAGGAACCTGTCCCGGCCTGGGTCGTCCGCCCGGTCGGGCGCGACCCGCAGCACCCGGTCGTAGAGGACCCAGAGCGCGTCGAGTGTGGATGTCGCCGCCGGTCCGTGCTTCTCGTCCCCGCTCATCAGCTCCATGAGGCCGGTCAGCGCCTCGTAACGGTCGTACCGCTCCCCGTGGCCGTGCTCCTGCCGGGGTTCCGCCGTTGTCGTCGTCATGCGGACGATCGTGCAACCTCAAGCAAGATTGAGGTCAAGCGGTGGCCGTGCGCGACCGCGGCGGGACAAAAGGAGTGCGCGACCACCGACCCGAGTGCGGTAGAGTTTCGATGTCCGTTCGGCCAGGGGAAACCCCAGGTCACCGCGGGCATCGGGACGTGGCGCAGCTTGGTAGCGCACTTGACTGGGGGTCAAGGGGTCGCAGGTTCAAATCCTGTCGTCCCGACGGAAACGTCGCAGGTAGGGGCCATCTTCGGATGGCCCCTACTTCGTGTTCCAGGACTTCGCGACTGCTTTCGCGGCCGCGGGACCGCTTTCAGGACCGCTGGGCCGCGAGGGCGACGTCGACGGCCGTCCAGGCCATACCGGTCGCCCCGTCCAGTACCGCCCGGTCCGCCGCCTGGGTGCGGCACGTCGCGGTGAACTCCGGCTGGTGGTTGACCGCGGGCCCGCAGTCGAGGCCGAGCATGGGGTGGATGGTGGGCACGACATGGGAGACGTTCCCCATGTCGGTGGCGGCGCCGGTGACGCCGGCCGGCAGGTCGGGGAAGCGGCGGCCCAGTGCCGTCGCGTTGGCGACCCACAGGTCCAGCAGGTCCCGGTCCGGCCGCAGATCGGCGTAGTCGGGGCCGACCGGCGTGGTGGACAGCTCGCAGCCGGTGGCCATCGCGCCCGCCTCGAAGCAGCGGCGCACCCGCTCGGACAACGGCCGCAGCGCGTCCAGGCTGTCGCTGCGTACGATCCAGCGGCCCCGGCTGGCGTCGGGGACGATGTTCGCGGCGGAGCCGGCCCGGGTGACGATGCCGTGGATACGGTCGGAGGCGGTCGTGTGCTGCCGTAGCAGCCCGACGGCCACCTGGGCGACGGTCATGGCGTCCGCCGCGTTGACGCCCAGCTCGGGATAGGCGCCGGCGTGGGCCGCTCTGCCTTCGTAGGCCACGTCGAACTGGGTGACGGCCAGGCCGGGCATCGCCGCCATCTCGACCGCGGCCGGATGGACCATCATGGCCGCGTGCACGCCGTCGAAGGCGCCCTGTTCCAGCATCAGCACCTTACCGCCGCCGCCTTCCTCGGCGGGGGTGCCGAGCACCCGTACGGTCAGGCCGAGTTCGTCCGCCAAGGGAGCGAGTGCGATACCGGCGCCGACGGCCGCGGCGGCGATGACGTTGTGGCCGCAGGCGTGTCCGATGTCGGGCAGCGCGTCGTACTCCGCGCAGATCGCGATATGGGTCGGGCCACTGCCGACCGTCGCCTCCACGGCGGTCGGCAGCCCGCAGTAGCCGTGCTGGACGGCGAACCCGGCGTCGTCGAGGGCGTCGGCGACCCAGCGGCTGGCGAGGTACTCCTCGAAGGCCAACTCGGGGTGGGCGTGGATCCGGTGGGAGAGGGCGATCAGGTCGTCCGCCGCGGCACGGACGTGCCG